>JALOMF010000379.1 GCA_025455635.1 Saprospiraceae bacterium
AGTAACCGCTGACCATAACAATTAAATCATCCTCGATAATGATGCACTGGCTGGGCTGGTTCATGTCCCCTGTGCCCGTATTCGTCAAGGTGAAATAGATGGAGTCGCCTTGACATTCTATCGCCAAGCCAATATCTGAACCATCCCAATTGGGTGAAGTTGGTGTACAGGTACTTTGTGGGAAAATCTGCGCATCAACGCAATGTGCCTGCCCAATTTCGGCACCACAATCAAGGTTGATATTGATGGAAAAACTGCCGCAATCTCCCGCTGGTACATCGCCGATATGGAATAAATAGACATTGTTTCCCTGGTCCGTAAAGGGGAAACTGGCACTGTTAATCGTGAACGTGGCGTCAAAACTGACGGAAACCGATGCGTTCAGGGCTGTCTCATCCCCAAAATTGCAATATTTTACGTAGTAGTCGCTGCTGGTGCAAGGTGCCAAGCAGGCAGTGGAAATGTCCACGTACATTTCGGTGCAATTGGGGAGCACGGGTAGCGGCCCGGTTTGCGTAAGCGTGTCGCCAACATGCCCAAAGAGCCTGTTCGGTGCCATCAGAAAGAATATGGCCAGTATGGGCCAAAGTGAGTATGTCAAAACTCGGATAGTTCGCAACATGGGCAATAAGTGTTTTCGTTCTGCAAATGTGGGCTAAGGAATATGCCCCTGCAACTACAAATAAAGGAAATTGCCAATCGGAAAATTGCCGTTATTTGTAAATGGATAATTTTGTATGGAGATTATTGAGGTGTAAATAATTGATTTGCAAGTGATTATGAAGAATACTAAAGAAATTGGCTTGAGTGAGGAATTGGATTTGCCAAACGAAATTTCAATTGCTGGTAGCAAATTGATGGAATTGCTGGGCATTTTTTCCAAAAATGAGCTGCGGGAAATTCAAAAATTCTTGCGCTCCCCCTACCACAACCAACGGGAGGATGTGGTCAAACTGTTTGAGTGCCTTGGCTCCAATAGCTCCCTTGGAAGTAGCAATTTTTTGAAAACCGCAGTTTTCGCTTCAATTTTTCCGGGTCAGGCTTACGATGAAAAACAGCTTAGGTACATCATGTCCTTCCTTTTTCAACTGCTCAAAAAATACCTGACATTGAAGGAAATCGAGTCCCAACCCCTTCAATTTCAATTGTTTACGTTAAAAGCGCTCAGGAAGCGAAATGTACAACGGGTTTTCGATTTGGAATGGCAAGCAACCAAAAAGGCGCTAAGTACCCAGCAGTACAAAAACCAGGATTTGCATTTCCACTTGTATCAATTGCACAACGAACAGTTGTTGGACGCAATCGGCAAGAGCCGTTCGTCCACGCCCGGGTTTAGCGAATTGTCAAAAGAACTGACCTATTATTTCATAGCAAATACACTGCACCAAAGCTGCTTGGGTTTGAGTTTTCAAAACATTGGGAATTCAAACACGAAACCTGAATTACTGGACGAAGTTCTCGAATACATTCGTGCCAACGATTTGTCGGAAGTGCCAGCTATCCAAATTTATTACCACTGTCACCAGATGCTGGTCGGGAATGAGCCAGTGAAGAACTTCCAATTGCTGAGAAACGATATACTGATGTTCGGGGATTACTTCCCCAAAACAGAACTCAAAGACCTGAATGTGATAGCGCTCAATTTCTGCATCAGAAAAGTAAATGAAGGCAACAACGATTTTAAAACTGAGGCTTTTGAACTTTACAAAGCTGGATTAAAAAAAGGTGTATTCATAGACGAAAACCAACTTTCGAGATTCACTTATAAAAACATCGTAGCGAGTGGGCTAGGTCTCAATGAATACGAGTGGGTTCGGAATTTCATAGAAGAATACAAGCCATTTCTCGCAAATAAATACCGTGAAAGTGCCTATTGCTTTAATTTGGCACTGTACCATTTCAAAAAAGAAGATTATGCATCGGCCATGAGCTTGCTACAAAATGTAGGCACCGACGATGTCTTGAACAATATGAACGCCCGCCGGATGCTGTTGCGGATTTACTATGACCTAAACGAAACAGAGGCACTCCATTCCTTGCTTGACAGTTTTCAAACTTATATTTATCGGAAAAAAGACCTTGGGTATCAGCGTGACCTTTACCTTAACCTCATAAAATATACCCGCAAATTATTCCAAGTGGACTTTAGAAATAGAAGCCAAGTTGATGCGCTCAAACATGAAATTCAGGCTACAGAACGGATTGCCGAAAAAGCGTGGCTCTTGGATAAATTGGAACATTGACCCAAAGCAATCAGTCCTCAAGCGTATGTGTCTTTGTGTAAAATTCACGTTCATTTCACAAATCTGTCACCATTGAATCTATGAAAGTGTTCTTGTCCAGTTTATTTGTAGTGTTTTTCTCGTGCTTTTTTTTGGCTGCGCAAACCATGCCTCCTATCAAACCCGCCAAAACCACCGAAATCTATTTCGACTTCGCCAAGCACGACCTGCGGCCCGAAGCCGACTCCCTGCTGAAGCAATTGCTGAACTACACCAAGTCGAAGGAGAATTTCACCATCCGCATCACGGCGCACACCGATTCCATTGGCTCGCTGGCCAATAACCAAGCCCTGTCGGAGCGCAGGGCACAGGCAGTCAAGGATTTTTTGGTAAAAAACGGCGTGCTTGCCGAGCGCATCCGCTTCGAGTTTTTTGGTGAAAAACAGCCCGCCACCTCCAACGACTCGGAGGCCAACCGCCAGCGCAACCGTCGGGCCACCGTGGACGTGCTGCTTGCCCGCTCGATGGTCGTGGTGGAAGGCACCGTCACCGACGAGAAGACGGGCCAACCACTCGTGGCCGATGTCATTTTCCGCTCCAAGGAGTTCAACGATTCGCTGCGAACGGGCGCCGATGGGCGTTTCCGCAAGGAAGTGCCCGCCGGTACGGTGCTGGGGCTTGATGCCTTTGCGCACTGCCATTTCATGGGCACTTCGATGGTGAAGGCCATGCCCAAGTTGCCGCCCGTCACACTGCCGCTGAAACCCGTGGAGAAAGGCGCAATGATTGATATTGACAACCTCTACTTCGTGGGGAACCAGCCCGTGCTGCTCGAAAACTCAAAGCCGGAACTGCCCAAAATCTTGCGGTTCATGCAGGCCAATCCTTCCATGAAAATCGAAATAGCCGGGCACGTGAACCGCCCGAACAATCCGCCCGTGGGCAAAGAGAGCTGGGACTTCAAGCTCTCGGAAGACCGGGCAAAGGTGGTGTACAATTATCTGGTAGAAAACGGCATCCCTGCCGAGCGGGTCAGTTGGAAAGGCTATGGCAACCACGAAATGCGTTACCCCCACTCCAACAACGAACGGGAACAGGCCCTCAACCGCCGGGTGGAACTGCGGGTGCTGGAAGGGGAGTGCAAGTAGTTGGGAAATTCATTTCCCAACAAAAACAACTGCTGCGTGTAGCTGGGGAATTCATTTCCCAACAAAAGCCAACTGGAGTCGTCGGCCAAATTCATTTCCCAACAAATGCAAAGCCTGCGTCATAAGGCATTGAAATTTGCGGTTTAGCAAGCAAAACTTACCGCCACCCGCTACATTTGTCAAAAAAAGCAACCTAATGCCTTTCAAGCCTTTCCGTTGGTACTTACTTTTCACCGTTTGCCTAGCTTCCACCGTCCTTTTTGCCCAAAAAACAAATGTCGGGTTCTATGCCGGGCCGAGCATTTCCACCCTCCGCATGGAGCAAGTAGCCGCTTCCGACCTGGCGATTGACCCCTTCGACTTCAAGCCGGGCTTCACCGTGGGTGCTTTTGGCGCATTTACTTTTGCCGACAATGTGGCCGTTCGTGGCGAGCTGAACTTCGAGCGGAAAGGCGGGAAATCGGGCTTGCAGCTTTCCAATGGCAATGGCAACCCAATTGACGGCAGCATCAACGAAAATTTCGATTACCTCCAAGTGCCGCTCTTGTTCCAGCTATCGGCGGGCAAGGATTTCAAGATGTTCATCCATGCAGGCTACGCTTTTGGGTATTTGGTAAAGCGAACGGACAAATTCCCTGGCCAGATAACCGTCATTGTGCAAGACCCAAACGGCGGCCCCAACACCTCCTACCGACTACTAATGCCCGCCGACTACAAGCAGTTCGACCACTCGCTCGTAGCGGGTATCGGTGCCAGCCCTGTATTGCCCAATGGCCTTCGCCTTCAGTTCAGCCTTCGTGCCATCAACGGCAAGCCCAACCTCGCCAAAGGGGACACGGCTTTTGACGCCCGCAACTTGTCCGTGGCATTGCTTTTTGGTGTGGAATTTTGAAAAACCGCAATGTGTGGGGTTTTCTGCCCGATTACCCTTCAATGACTTTTCGCTTCAGTTCAAAACTCATCCCCAGGTAAAGTTTACGTACTTGCTCGTCGGCGGCTAGCTCTTCGGCAGTGCCTGCCATCAGGATGGCCCCATCGTACATGAGGTAAGCCCGGTCGGTTATGGAGAGGGTTTCCTGCACGTTGTGGTCGGTGATGAGGATGCCAATATTCTTTGCTTTGAGTTTGAAAACGATGGTCTGGATGTCCTCCACAGCGATGGGGTCAATGCCAGCGAACGGCTCATCGAGGAGGATGAAATTTGGGTTGCTGGCCAGTGCCCGTGCAATTTCGGTGCGTCGGCGTTCGCCACCAGAGAGGGTATCGCCGTTGTTTTTGCGCACTTTGTGCAAGTTGAACTCGTCTAGCAATTCCTCGCAGCGCCGATGTTGTTCATCCTTGGGGAGGTTCATCATTTCCAACACCGCTTTGATATTGTCTTCCACGCTGAGTTTGCGGAAAACGGAAGGCTCTTGGGGCAGGTA
>JALOMF010000380.1 GCA_025455635.1 Saprospiraceae bacterium
ACGGGGCGTATGAATCGGTTGTAAGTCCCTTCCAACTCCCCGAATTGGCTGATTTTCAAGGCCCCAATTTCAATGATTTCTTGAACCATATCCGTTGGGTTGTCTGGCCAACATGTGGCTTCCAAGTCGTAAACAATGTAGTTCATAATTGTTCGGTTGAGGGTCTAAGGACGGCGATTCTATCATCAGAACTATTTGACAATCAAATAATTATGCAATTTTAACACCTACCTGAACAATTCCATGTATCCTTTTTGCACGGTCTCTACGCCATTGTCAGTCCATTCAAGGATGTAATAATAGGTTCCGTCGGGCAGGTCAGTGTCAGCGCCCCATGTACCCGGCCAAGCGTTTCGGTAACTGGTCGTTTCGTACACCAGGCTTCCCCAAATATTGTACACCCAAAGATGATTGTCAGGGAACTCTTCGATTTTGGCAATGTAGAAGACGTCATTTACCCCATCATTGTTTGGCGAAACGGCGGTAAATATGGTCAATTCTATGCATTGAATGAAAATACTTACAGTCGTTGTGTCACAGCCGTTCGGGTTGCAAGCCACATAACTGAACACGTCCGTATGTGCACATGCCCCGTCTTCGGGGATGAAGGTAAATGAATTGTCCAAATTGAGCACAACACTACCTGAGTAAGGTTGCTGCAACACATAAATGTCCCGTATGCCGCCAAAAATCGTGTCGTTTGCCAAAAAATCAATAACGATTGGTGTACCTTTCAAAGTTGTGTCAACATCTGGGCCAAGCACTGGCGGGTCGAAGTAGGGCTTCACCAACCAGCAAAAATAGGTTGTGTCGCAAAAGCCAAAATCATCGCAAAAAACGATGCATGAACTATCAACTCCCGCTTCCACGCCTTCAAAAAAGACACAACTCCCTGAATTATTGATGCTCAAATCAAGGTTTTCCGTTCTTTCATCGGGGCAAATCTCCCGGATGCTGCCTTCCGCAAAACTGCCGGGAAGCTCAGAAGTATCCAAGCAGTAGAGCTTGCTTTGCCCGACGAAAACAGTGTCACAAAAGGTTTGTGGCGTGGTTTTCCGCACCGAGACCTGAAGCTCGACCAAGGCTACATTTCCAAGGTTATCCTCAAAACGGATACATGCCGTATCAATGCCGATGGATGTGCCCGAATAAAGGATGCAGGTGCCCTGAATCGTGAAGGCAACATGGCCCCCGTTCAGCCCAGGGCAAATGTCTTCCACACTGACGATTGTGCCGGGCAAAGTATTGGCCGGAAGGCAAAATGTGTCGGTCTCAAGCAGCAAAAAAACGGTGTCACGGAAAACAGTGCCCGGTACCACCGAGACCGTCACATTGACCGTATCACAGTAGCCCGCATCGTCACAAAGTACCACGCACGCTGTTTCCACTCCTACTGCAACTGCCTGATAATCAATGCAATAACCAGTTTCATCTACCGAAAACAAAACCGCACTGCCGCTTGGGCAAATATTTTGGATGGAAGCCAAATTACCTGTCAAGTTCAGCATTGAATCCTCGAAGCAATATTGGCCTGTTTGGGTCAGGGTTAGGGTATCGAAAATCCCCGCTGGCAATGGGTGCTGTACGGTGATGTTTAGCAGCGTTGTATCGCAGAATCCATTGGCATCGCACACCACCAAACAGGCAGTCTCCATGCCTACCAAATCGGCGGTGACAATCAAACAGCTATCATTAAACAATTGGTAATCAACGTATTGCCCATTTTCACAAACGTTTACCAAGGACAAAATCTGCCCCGACAATTCATCGCCCGCTATGCAAATGGTGTCCATTTCACCCAAGAGCAGCTCGATGTCAAGGGTGCTGGTCGAAGTGCAAGTCACTGTGACTTCCAAAGTATCAGCGCAACCGGAGATGGTGTCGGTGGCTACAAGTTCGTGGATGCCTGGAGCCAGCTCAAGGTTAAAACCGCCGGCACAAATCGAAAAGCCCCCGGCGTAAGCACTGCCATTGTCGGTGAAAACAAAATTCGGGAAAAGCAATGGGGAAATCTCGGCACAAATCAACCCAAGTGACTGGCAATCAGCTACTTGTAGAGCTATTTCCAGTTCTTCAAACACCCCCAAGGCATCGGCAGGCACCAAGATTGAAACGGTGTCAAGATTGATTTGCCCACAATTTTCTCTTTCAGTGGCCAAAACAAACGAAAGGGTCTGACCGGGGTAGTCGGCTGCGTAGAAGGTCAGGATTGGCGAGTGGGCAGTTGTGTCATCCAACAGCAAATTGGTAGCAGGTGCTAACGCATTCCAAGTAAGCCTGTAGCCTGCCATCGTATCGCAAGCAAATGCGCCAAGCGTAGTCACATAATTGCCGCCCACGGCACAAATGCTTCGGTCGGCACCTGCGTTTTCAATGCGTGGGACTGGCACCTGCGTGGAAAAAGAACTGCAAACGCTGTTCACCAGACTTTCAACTTTTAGCAAAATATGACATGCTTCATCGGCTGAAAGCTGCATTAACCCATTGAATGCCAAGGGATTAGAAGGAGAAATCGCACCTACAACCAACTGCTGGGCAACCACTGGTTCGGTGGTCTGAACAATGCCGTCACCGTTTTCATCATTGACAAAAAACAAGGTGTAATTGTCGTTGGCGATGTTCGTTGTACTCGTCAGCCGACCGCTGTAAGCGACCGATTCGCCATTGCCAGCACAGTTTGAAACCACTTCGTCGAAGGCGATATTGACTGGGGAAACCCCTGTGTTGATGAGCATCAAGGGCAAAAAATCACTGCTGCAAGCTGCGTTCTGGTCTGGTGTCCATCCAAGAGGAAAAGGCCCGCAGTTCCAACCAGTGCGGATATTGAGCGCAACATCGTCACAAGTGGACGTAGTCGCTGCGATTCTGACCGTCACGCATTGACCCGCCTGCAAGGCATTGACGAAGGCAAAAGCATTTTGCCCGTAGGGCGTCAAGTTAAGTGCCACTGGCACATTGGGGTTGGTGACATTGGCGATGATTCCAAAATCAAGGAGTCCGCTGGGGTCTTCCAATGCCAGCCAAGTCAAGCCTGCGTCAGATTGGCTGGCGGTATTGCAAATCTGGACATCCCAAAATGCAAGCCCATTGGTAAGCGGGGCATTGACTGGTGTGACTGGCGTAAGCGAAAAACTAGGCGGCTGCACGTAAGCAACCGAACTGTTGGCCAAATCGGCGTGTGCATCGGCACAATTGCCATCGCCAATAAACTTGGCATAATACCTATCAATGTAGTTGATGCTCGATGAAATGTCGTAAACATTGTCGCTTCCTTCACTTCCAGTGGGGCTTGCACAAGTAGGCTTCAAGCTCAAGCGCAAATCAAAAGTGTAGGTCTGAACAAGGTTTAGCGATGGGATACTTGCGAGCGTATCGAATTTTGCCACATAACGACCATCCGGGAAATCGGACAGCGGACGAATCGGATAGTAGGCACTCCCAAAAACCGGGTGGCCCGGAATCGAAACTTCTACTTGCCCCCCCGTGAAGGCGTCCAACAAGCCCAAATCAAAGTCAAAAACCAAGGAATCAACCTTGGTCGCTGGCCGAAACTCGTTACCGAACCAATCCGAGAAATCATTGTCTGGCACAAACAAACGCCAATTCAACTCACCTTCCTCACAGCCAATGGGCAAGCCGTTGAGCGTGTTTGGAAAATCAAATATGGCCTGGATTCTCGCCAAGGCAAAGTTTTCGGAAAGGGTATCGCAGGAAAGCAAGGCCCCGTTTTGCTGGGCGTATCCCCATGCCCGGAGGTTTGGCACACTGGTGAACTGTGGCGTAATTGGACCGTTGGCGTTGACTGAAAAATCGCCAATAAACTCGATGGAGTCGCCCGGCTGCAAGCTTATTCCTAGGTTGGTGAGGCAGCTGTGCAAGTTGACATCCAGCGTTTTTTGCCCAGCGTTGGCACTCACAGTCACTGCCGAAGGCAGCACCGCACAAGTGAAACTACTGCCACCGTTGGTGAAACGTACCGCAGCATTTCCAAAATCAAATACTTGGGCCGGGCTGTTCGAGGCATTGGGATTGCCGTAAGTGATTCGGAGGCCGAGGCTGTCATTAATAGTCAAGGCGTTCGCAGTGGCCTTAATCGAAAACTGAACGGAATCACAACCGAGGGCGACTTTTTTGTTGGCTTGAGAAGGGTCAAATGCTTGGGTAAAACTTGCGTCAGCAAAACCAAAAGTCGTTCTATTTACCTGAAAATCAAGTATTTGCACACCGGGGCTTGACAACGGTGGTAAGGAATATGGCGGGTTTGAAGCGGGCTGGTACGTGATGGCACCGTCACCAAAAGAAGCGTTGGGACAAGCAACTGCCTGAGGGTTTCCCGAATTGTCAGCGATATTTTTTGATAAAAAATCGAGGTGCTGAAGGGAAAAAAAAGCAACCAACAAAAGAACTAACTGCACGGGTCTATCCATCTGAGGTTCATTACGAAACTTGATGGATGCAAGGCTAAAATTGTACCATTTTAGGGAAAACAGACAGGAATAGCCGTCGTTTGCCTATCACGGTCATTCCTTTTTGACGGCTTCGATACGGCCCAAAAATGCCGAGGCTGTTGATTCCTCTACCGGCTGGATTTCGAACTGCTCGCCGTTTGGCAGTTTTACGATGCGGTCTTTTTCCTTGATTTTGAGCAAGTCTTCCATGAACCGAGGATTGTTCGAGACCAGGTTCAGGATGCCCTGTTTATAGCCAATGAAGTAATACATTTGGCTGGGCGACTTCAGGTAAATATAAAGCCGGTCGTCGTCGTTCGTGGGCATTTTGACTTCGATGTA
>JALOMF010000381.1 GCA_025455635.1 Saprospiraceae bacterium
TTTTATGCAAAAACAGGCTATCGGTAATTTGTATGGAATAGCGGCGTGACCTCGCCGCTTGAAAGCTGTGCCGCTTCCACTGGCCATCCGGTGTTTGAGCCGTTTTCCAAAACACGATACTGGGCTTGAGGCGGCCATGATGGGCCAAGAACTCCCGGTAGCTCACCTCGGCTTTATCCGATTTTTTGAAAAAAGGCAGGTAGGCTTGCAGGGGGGCATCTAGGTCGAATTTGCCCTCGCTGTAGAGCCGCATCAGGGCGGGCAGGGTGCTGGTCACCTTGGTCACCGAGGCGAAATCGTAGAGGTCGTCGGGGCTGACGGGCTGGACCGGGGAATGCCTGCGCCCGGATGCCCTCCTCCACGATGGCCCGGATGCTGTCGGTGAGCAATTGGGCATCGAGGCCGACGAGGGCTGGCGGGGCGTAGCCGAGGCGGGTCTTTTGGGTGGGCAACTGGCCACCTATTGCGCAGCCACCAAACACGGCTTGGGCGGCGAGGCACTGGCCGAGGCTGTCGGCCTGCGGCAATTGAAGCACCGCATCGGCTTGCGCAAGGAAGGGCAGGCCCTCGAACCGGCTGGCTTCGCCAAACAGCACGACGACCACTTTGCCCTTTTCTGCTACCAGCTTGATGGACTGCTCGACGCTTTGGAGTGCCAGCGCATTTGCCGCAAGGCTGTCGGCGTTCAGCCCCAGCACGACGAGGTCGTTGGCGGTGATGATTTTGCGGCGGTAGGGTTCTTGGAAGTATTTGTTCAGCGTTTGCTCAAAAACACTGAACTGGCCTAGGCCGATGGTGTTGTAGGTGAAAACCCGCTGGCCAAGCGCTTGAAGGGGCAGCAGGCTTTCTTCATTGCGGAGCAAAACGATGGACTGGCGGGCGGCCTCCCAAGCAGCAGCATTGGTATTTCCAACAGAAAACACCCGCTGGTCGGGGGCTGGTTGGGCGAGCAGCTTGCCCATTGCGCAGCAAAAAATGAAAAAGGGTAGGAGGTATTGACGTTTCATCATTGCAAAAGTCTTATTTTTGGGTGCTGCTACCAACTTTAAGTAGTTGTCGAGCGTCTTAATTGGGAATCGGGAATTTTTTTGTGGAAAAGAACGAGCGGCTGTTTCCTATTCCTATCCAAACCACGAAATTTATGCAAATCAAATTCATTGGCCTGTTTTTTATCAGCCTGCTTTTTTGCGGCTCCATCGCTGCGCAACGGGTGGTGCAGGACAGCAACCTCGTGCAGTTCAGCGGGATGGTGCTCGACGGCACTACTGCCGAGCTGATTCCCGTGCCCTACACCAATATCAGCGTGAAGGGCAAGGGCCGTGGTACTTACACCGATTTTAACGGCTTTTTTTCCATTGTGGTAGAAAAGGGCGACGTGATTGAGTTCACGGCGGTGGGCTACAAGACGGTGGACTACACCATCCCCGCCGACCTCAAGGACAGCCGCTACTCGTTGGTGCAACTCATGTCGCAAGACCTCGTGAACCTGCCAGAGACGGTGGTGTTCCCGTGGCCGAGCAAGGAGCATTTCAAGCTGGAGTTCCTAGCGATGGACGTGACCTCCGAGATGCAGGAACGTGCACTTGCCAATGTGGCCAACGACGCCATGGAGCGGATGCGGTTCGCCGTGCCGTCGGTGGGTGCCGAGCATGCCAACTACTACCTGCGCCAACAGGCCCGCAGCTACTACCACATCGGGCAGATGCCGCCAATGAACATCTACAACCCCGTGGCCTGGAAGCAGTTTTTTGATGCTTGGAAGAATGGCGATTTTAAGAAGAAGGAAAAGAAATAAGTAGATTTACGATTTTAGATTTACGATTTACGAGGCACAAGTCGTTGATTTTGAACAACTTAGATTTAAATCGAAATCTAAACTAATTTCAATGACCTCCTTAGCAAAAAATAAACCCGGTCAGTGCGCACTGACCGGGTTTATTTTTTGCGGTAAATTACCGCCCCTACCCCATCCCCTCCGCTTTCTCCAGCAGCCATTTTTTACCCGTCAAAGATTTGCAGTTTTCGATTTCCTGCCGAGCCTTCTCGATGCCTTTTTTGTCGTAGGGCGCCAGTTGCGAGAGCTTGCGGGTGAAGCGCAGCATATTGAGGTACTGCTGCTTTACTTCCTTGGAAATCAAGCGGTTGCGCCGCAGGAAGATGCGGTAACTGTCAATCAAGGACTCCAGCGCTTGGTCTTCGCCTAGCTCGAAGTAAGTGCGCAAAAGTATCACCCGGCTGCCGAGGGAGTAGGCCAGGTTTTGGTACTCCACCTCTTGCAGCAGCTCGATGACCCGGTCGTACCGTTTTTGGTAAAAATAGACTTGGGCGAGGTTGAAATTAAGGGCGTTGTCCTGGTCGCTCTTGGGCAAGCGGTGGGTATAGTCCTGGATGAAAGTTTCGACCCAAGCAAATTCCTTGATGTGCAGCCCCACGGTGATAATGTTCTTGTAGTGGTGGGGGTTGAGTTGACCGTTTTCAAAGATAATCTCCTTGTTGAGCGCTATCCGGTAGAGCGAAAAAAGCTCGCCGTAGTAGTCTTCCCTGCCGTGGTTGATTTTGGTGTCAATGCAGTAGTTCATCGAATGGATGAAGAGGGTCTGCAATTCCCGGTGCTGAAAGCTGGCCGAATGCGTTTCGAGCAGCGATTTCATGTCCTGAAAGCAATGTGCTTCGTCGGGGTGCAGCATCATCTGGGCCACGAGGTACCACGCCTTCACGGCTGGCTCGGCCAGGTAGGGGCTTTGCGCCAAAAAAGTCAAAAAACCGGGGAAAAGTGGAACCTCAGCAGAAGCTGAGACCATATTGCGGTAGCCCAATGAATCGCAATAATGTTCCAGTTTTTTGGTGAAATAGTAGCAATCGAGGTGAAAATCGGCCTTTTCGATTGGTTCGAACGATGTTTTCTTTGGTGAAACATGCTCTAAGTGCTCTTGCCGCCTACGGTGCAGCATGTAGGATAGGTAGTGAAAATCGGCATCCCGCTGCCCCAGTTTTTCCTGAATCAGTTCTGTCTGGCGAAGTACGCCCTCGAAGTGCTTTTCGAGCTGGGTTTTGGCGAGGGCATGGAGCAAGAACACCTGCCCGGTAGTCGGGTTGGAGGTGTACTGGTTGTAGGCCGTGAAGTCCATCGCCAGTTGCAGCAGGTCGGAGCAGGCCCGCCGGAAGCGCACGTCGTCGAAGGCAGCGGCGGGGAACAGGCCTTGCCAAAGCGCATACTTGTCCACATCGCTGGCATTGCCTGTAATGAGTTCGGCGTCGAGCAGCAGGTCGTACAGGCGCACGAGTTCCTCCCGTTCGTTGAAAAACGGGGAGACGATGTACTTTCGGAACTGGGCCAAGTCGTGCCGGGCGAAGTTGCGGAGGAAAGTGACAAGTTTGGAATTGAGCATTTGACAGTCGGTGAAATTCAGGCGTTGCCACGCTGAACAAAACTAGCCCGACTGGCGGAAACTTTGGCCACAAAAAAAAGATGCGTCGGCAAATTGGCTTTTCCAGCGCAGGTAAGCGCAGGTCGCAAAAACCCCAATTACCTGATTTTCAATTGTTTGCAAAACAAAAAAGGGCTGCCGATTGGCAACCCTTTTTTGTTTGTAATGCTTGGCAAAACTTATTTCAAAGTCAACTTGGACGCTCCAACTTGGAAGCCTTTGTTGTAAACTTCGACTTTGTACTCGCCCTTCGTGAAGGAAGCATTGGTTGGTGCCCAAACCACGCAGGACTGTGCCTCGTTGTTGGCGTAATCAATTTCTTCCATCTTCGTGAAGCGTATTTCTTCGCCAGTCTTTTTGTTAGTCAACATGCCGGAGCCCATGTCCTCGATGGCAAGTGTTTCGCCAAGTGGGTTGATGATGCGGACGTAGAACTTCTCGCTGCCAGCCTTCACCACTTCGTTTTCCACGGTCGTGAAGCAGACTTTGATTTGGTCAACGCTCTTGGCGGAGTTTTCGTCCTTCACCTTGCCGCTGCCTTTTACTTTTTGGCCAACAACTGAGACCGACTTCATCTTGATGGCAGACGCAACGGTTACTTTTTCGGCAAGTGCATCTTTTTCGCTCACGAGCTTGGCCTTGGTGGTGCTAAGTTCCTCGTTCTCAGCCGCTTTTGATTGGAGGTTGGCTGCAAGTTGGTCTTTCTCAGAAGCAAGTGTGGCATTTTCGCCGGCAAGTGCCTCATTTTCAGACTTGAGCTTGTCGATTTGAGCAAGGTACTGGCTAGTTTGAGACTTGAGGTTGTCAATTTCAATGCGTGCCTTGTCGAGCGAACCTTTGTTTTTCAGCAAGCCAGAGATTTTGTTTTTCTGCTGCTCCAGTTCAGCTTTCTGCTGGTCAATGACTGCGTTCAGCTCTTGGTTGGTCGTTTTTTGCGCTTCGAGGTCGGTGAGCGCTTGGTTGTACTGGGTTTCCAGTTCAGCCTTGAGCTTTTGCGTCTCGTCGAGGTCGGTCATGGTGGTCTCCAATTGCTGGCTGGTTTTGCTGTTTTGGTAAGCCAAATAGCCAATGACACCAAGGAGGATGACGCCGATAACGGCAGCTATCGCAATGAAATTCTGATTAGGTTTGTTCTGATTGAAAGATGGATTGTTGCTAGTCATGATTGAATTGATTTACGTGGTTCTGTAAATGATTTTTGAAAAGTAAGTAGAACAACGCAATAGGCTTTGTTTTTATAGTTCAAAAAGGAAAGGTAGCGATGATTTGAATTGTTCGCCAATGTTGCCAAATTTTTTTTTGTTTGAGCTAAAAAAACTTTCACAACAGGCTTTGGCGGCGATGTACCCAGTGCATTCCATCGTATTTTCCATGAATTAAATTTTGGCAAATAAGGCCGCCAAGCCTACGTTTTGGTAAGAGCACATTCCTAGTAATTGGTTATTTTTTCAAACACAGCGCCCCATAGCCACCTTGTAAGCATGAAAAGACACCTTTTGGCCATCATACTGT
>JALOMF010000382.1 GCA_025455635.1 Saprospiraceae bacterium
ACCATATATCCGAGGCCAATCGTTGATGCCGCTTGCATTCCCGCCAAAAGTTCCGTTGTCTTGAGCGCCACCGAAGTAAACATTGGGTTCATGCGGGTTGTAAGCCACTCGATAAAGCTGCGTCGTCGGGATATTTTCAATATCAGACCATACATTCCCATTGTCGTCCGACCTGTACAAGCCGCCGTCGGTAGCTAAGTAAAATTTGCCCGAAGGGCTGATAACCATATCGTGTTTATCGGCATGAACCTCATAAGTCCACCATTCTGGCCCCATCATCTCCCAAAAACCAAGTTCGGGATAGCCTCGCCAAGTATCCACGCCGAGCAGGTAAATCTCGTCGTCGTTGGTTGGGTTTACCCGTAGTTTGGCGAAGTACCAACCGAAATTCGAGAACGCATCCTCTACCCCTACAATGCTGATGGTGTCCCAATTTGCGCCAGCATCAGTTGATTTGTAAATATCGCCGAGCCTCAAATCGGTATTGACGTAAAGGGCGTAAACCAGTCCCGGTGTTTGCTGTGAAATGGCCAAGCCCGTGCGGCAATTATCTTCGGAGGGCAAGCCTCCTTGGAGTTGTGTCCAGGTATTTCCGCCGTCAACGGTTTTGAAAACCTTGGCGCCTGGGCCTCTTACCACGCTTTCCTGGTTGTTGCGCACCCGGTCCCAGCCGCTGGCGTAGAGCACGTTGGGGTCGAAGGGGTCCATGACAAGGTCGCTGATGCCCGCTTGGTTGCTGATGTTCAGCACTTTTTGCCAAGTGGCCCCAGCGTCAGTGCTGCGGAAAAGGCCACGGGCATCGTCCCTGACGAAGGGGTTGCCCATCGAGGCGGCGAAGATGATGTTCGGGTTGGTGGGGTGCAGGGCTATTTTCGAGATGACCCGCTGCGCAGCAAGGCCGAGGTGCGTCCAAGTATCGCCGCCGTCCGTGCTGCGGTAGATTCCGTCGCCGAGCATGGGGTAAAAGGAAATGTTCGGGTCGCCAGTGCCCACATAAATGGTGTTCGGGTCGCTGGGGCTGATGGCGATGTCGCCAATGCTCGGCCATTCTTTTTCATCGAAAATGGGCGACCAGCTCTGTCCGCCGTTGGTGGTGCGCCAAAGGCCGCCGCTGCTGAACCCGGCGAAGATGATGTTCTCGTTTTGGGGGTTCACGGCCACGGTGTTTACCCTTGCGCCGATATTGCCGGGGCCTTGCACGGTCCATTCATCGTCAAATCCCGCCACTTTTTCGGCGGCCATGAGCTTGGCCTCCATCATGCCCGCTTCGTAAGCTTTCATGTCCACATACGCATCGGGGTAGGCCCGTTGCGTGAAATAGTCTTCGTTGGGAAATTTGCCTTCAGGCTTTCCACTGGTTTTGTCCTTTTCTTGACAAGCTACAAGGCTAAGGATGCCCAAAAGGGAGGCGATGGCGAGGGTTGGTTTGTTCATACGAATGGTGCTGTTTTTTAGAATAGCGTTTGGAAAATGCCCAGCGAATTAGGTGCAAATATTTGATTTACAGTTGTTTGTAAAAATAGGCCAAACTGGTTATGATTGGGAAAAACCGAAGATAGGGAGTTCGGTGTAAATCTTCAAAAGTAGATTACATGCAGCTTTCCTAATTCGTCAATCGTGGCTACGCTTATTTTCTCAAAACCATTGCTTGGTCAATCTCCGCCGCCAGTCCCTGCAAAAAATGAGAAGGATAAACATGTACGCCCGGTTTTACCCCTTGCGCTGCACTGACCATCGCCTTGGCCACCACGTCGGCTTCGATGGGGCGGTACTTCGTCAGCAGCCCCCCCGTCAGTCGGTCGAAGATGCTGCCGATTTTGCCTGCCAACTGCTCCCCGAAGCGGTTTTCGTTGCGCTCGCCCAGCAGTACCGAGGGCTGGAAGATGTGCAGCGACCAGAATCCCAGCGTCTTGACCGCAGCTTCCAGTTCTCCTTTTACTTTACTGTAAAAAAAACGGGAACCGGGGTCGGCACCCACCGAAGACACCAGCAAATACTGGCCTACTCCGTTGATGCTGCCCATTTGAGCAGCTTGAAAAGCGTAGGTGAAATCCACTTTGTAAAACGCCTCCTTGCTGCCAGCCTTTGCCATCGTAGTGCCTAGGCAGCAGAAGAGGTCATCGCCCTTTACGAGGTGTTTGAAGCTCTCCGGCTTGTCGAAATCCACGACTTGCTGTACCAGCTTGGGGTGCTCCAAGGCCAAAGGTCGCCGCACGAACACCACTACTTTTTCATAAGCTGGGTGCAGAAGCAGGAATTGGGTCACGTGGCCACCGATGAGGCCAGTGGCACCGAAAACAAGTGCGGTTTTACTGTCTTTGGAGATTTCCATTTTTTTGAATTAAAAAGGCAGGCAATGGGCTATAATTTCAAGTAGTATTCCCCGGTCAGCTCACGGAACGCTGGCGTCCAGTCGTTGGGGCCGTCGCCGTCCATGATGACCAAGCTCGATTGCTCCAGCGGCTTCATGGTCAGCTCGAACTGCAGGAGCAGCCGCTCGACAGGCTTGCCCATTTTCGGGAATACTTCGACCATTTTTGAGCAAAAAATGCCGTAGTTGCCCGCCATTTCCTTAAAGCGGTGGCCCTCCATGGGCGGCAGAATCATGCAGAACTTGCCATGCGGCGAGAGCAAGGAGCGCACGGCGGCCAGCAGGTCGCCGTGTGGCAGCTTGACGGTATGCCGCACCGAATTTTTGTCTTGGCTGTTGGAAAAAGTGCCGCCGCTGAAGAACGGCGGGTTGCTAACCACGAGGTCGTAGCGTTGTTTGCTTTGCTTCGCAAAATCTTGGATGGAAGATTGAAAGCTGGTGAGGCGGTTGGCCCAGGGCGAATTGGCCATGTTTTCGGTTGCCTGTGCGCAGGCTTCTTCGTCAATTTCTACAGCGTGAATGGTGGCGGTGGTAGCCCTTTGCGCCAGCATGACAGCGATGAGGCCGGTGCCTGTGCCGATGTCCAGGATGTTAGCGGCGTCCGTGGTGTCTGACCATGCGCCGAGCAGCACGCCGTCCGTGCCCACTTTCATGGTGCAGCGGTCCTGTGCTATGGCGAATTGTTTGAATAGAAAGGGTTTCACGCCCGAAATGGTCTGCATCTGTGATTTGTTTCAAGTTGGGCAGCTTGGCCACCAGGCCGCCGATGTAAATTCCTGCATAGTTACAAACCATGTCCATTATATCAAAATTTCTGGACGGTATGAAGGCTTGGCTCAGTTCTTCTAGGCTGATGCCTATGGCCAAAACTAGGCTGCTGAATAACACCCCATGCCCAAAGATGTTCACCTTGCGTGGCTTCATGGCGTGGTAAAGTAGTAGTGTAAGCAACAGCATCATGCCGAAATGGATGACCTTGTCACCGAGCGGTGCGGAGGCGATGAGGTCTTTGATGTAAAGGCCGAGCGGCGTTTCCAGACCAACCATGCTGATGACAAAAAGGAAAAAAGAAATAGCCGTGATGGCCAATAACTTGAATTGCATGAACCTTGAATTTGCGGAGGCAGGCAAATAGGTTCAAAATGTTTACCAGAAATAAGCTTTTTGGCCCTTGGTAAAATAAAATTAATGTACAGTGCTGTATTTCAATTGGTTGCGATTATTACTTTTTTGCTTCCACCCGCTTTCTGAAGGATTTGAACATCGAGTCGGCTGGGCTTTGGTTGAAATGGCCAAGGCCAATCACCTCTGTTTTTTCACCAAAAGTGAGCATGAAGCCCTTTTGGTAAGCGGGCATCAGTTGGCCCTGCGAGCGCTTGCCGATGTTGAAAGCGAAGGATGCAGGGAAGAGTTTGCGGTCGCCCTGCGCATCGAGAACCACGATTTTTTCAAAGAAAACGCTGGTTTCTTCCTGCATGCCCTCGAACACGCCCCGGCTGCCCAAGTCGCCAATTCGGTAGGTCTGGAAGCTGTGGGCAGGGCGGTTCTTGCTGGTGATGACGACCTCGAACGAAACGATGTCCAGGGTGTCTTCGCCGACGAGCAGCACAGGCTCCTGCTCGATGGCCATCAAGAAGCTGTCGAGCGGGTAGTTGTCGTTGGAAGGGGCGGCTTCCATTTGCCCCCAGACCATGCGCACGTTCTTTCCTTGGTATGCTTGGTACTCCGGCAGGTAGTAGGCGTCCCGCTCCAT
The DNA here is from genome assembly GCA_025455635.1 of Saprospiraceae bacterium. Classification (GTDB taxonomy): domain Bacteria; phylum Bacteroidota; class Bacteroidia; order Chitinophagales; family Saprospiraceae; genus UBA6168. The sequence goes on from JALOMF010000382.1 coordinate 4,125, forward strand.
GAAGGTCAGGTCGGTGTTCGCAGCGGCTACTTTGGAGGAGAGCGACTCGGCCTCGGTGAGGTAGTGGCGGTTGGTGCGGAAGCCCTCAATCCGCACGATTTCATATTGGCGGGCGTCGCTGTAAAGTTGCAGGATTCGCTGGCTGTTGGGGTGGGTAGGGTCTATTTTCACCAAGGCCCGCTGGCCTTGCCTCGCCACGATTTGGTAGGGCATTTCGGCTTCGAGCTGGCTGATTTGAGGTACAAAAAACGTGGGCACATAGCCGGCGTTCGGGTCTTTGATGCGGATTCCGATTTTTGACAAATAGATGTCCTCCGTATCTCCAAAAATGACCAACTCATCGCCGAGGCCGAGGCTGTCGTTGAACACAGTGCCGTTGTGGCGGTCGAGCAGTTGCACGTTTTTTGGGTCAATGCCGTTGACGTAGGCGTGGGAGCCGGTCTGGTTGGAGCGGTACATGATGCTCAAGGTGCCCGGTTTTACGGGTTTTCCATCTTTGAAAACTTGCAGTTCTTTGTTTATAATTTGTTGAAAATCAGCCAGTTCTACTTCTATGTCGGCGCTATAACCATTGGGATTGGCAAATTTCTTCAGCGTCAGGTTGATGTCGCCCCATGCCAAGGTGTAGGCATGTGGCTTTTCGATGTT
>JALOMF010000383.1 GCA_025455635.1 Saprospiraceae bacterium
TTTAAAGCACTTGGTTCATTTAAGCAGAAAGCACTTCCCGCACCTTGTCGGCGGCTTCTTGCAGCAAGATGGCGGATTTCACCTGCAAGCCTGACTCGTCAATGATTTGCTTGGCAAGGTCGGCATTGGTGCCTTGTAGGCGCACGATGATGGGCACGTTGACGTTGCCCATGTTCTTGTAAGCATCCACCACGCCCTGGGCCACCCGGTCGCAGCGCACGATGCCACCGAAGATATTGATGAGGATGGCCTTCACGGCTGGGTCTTTCAAGATGATGCGGAAGGCTTTTTCCACCCGTGCAGCATCGGCAGTGCCGCCTACGTCGAGGAAGTTGGCAGGCTCGCCACCGGAAAGCTTGATGATGTCCATCGTGGCCATGGCCAGGCCAGCGCCGTTCACCATGCAGCCCACGTTGCCATCTAGCTTCACGTAGTTGAGGTCGTGCGATTTGGCTTCCACCTCGGTTGGGTCGTCCTCGTCCGGGTCGTGCATGGCCTCTAGGTCTGGGTGGCGGTAGAGCGCATTGTCGTCGAGGGCCACCTTGCTGTCCACGGCGATGATGCGGTCGTCGGCGGTTTTCAGCACGGGGTTTATCTCGAACATGGAAGCATCGGAGCCTATGAAGGCAGCGTAGAGCTTCTCCACGAAAGCGACCATGTTCTTGAAGGCAGCGCCGCTGAGGCCGAGGTTGAAGGCGATTTTGCGGCATTGGAAGCTTTGCAGCCCAAGTTCCGCATCAATGTATTCGTTGTGTACCAATTCCGGTGTTTCCTCGGCCACTTTTTCGATGTCCATGCCACCTTCGGTGGAATAGATGATGACGTTGCATTTCTTTTCCCGGTCCATGAGGATGGACATGTAGAACTCCTTGCAGGCATCGAAATCGGGGCGGTAGCTGTCCTCGGCGATGAGGACTTTGCGCACCAGTTTGCCATCGCCGTCCATGCCGCCGGGGGTCTGTGGGGTCTTGAGCATCATCCCGATGATATTGCCCGCATGTTCCTTGAGCTGGTCGAGGTTTTTGGCGACTTTCACGCCGCCGCCCTTGCCACGGCCACCTGCGTGTATCTGGGCTTTCACGACGGTGAAATCAGTGCCGGTGGTTTCCCGGATTTTTGTCCAAGCTTCCACCGCTTCGTCCACATTGGTAGCGATGTAGCCTTCTTGAACAGCTACGCCATAGCGTTTCAGCAGTTCTTTTCCTTGGTATTCGTGAAGATTCATTGATTGATTGTTGAATTGTTAAATTGTTTGATTGTTTGATTGCTGGAATGTTGGAGCGTGATGGGTTGCAACATCAGATTGAGCTGGTTTGAAATTTAGAAGTTCAGGGTGATACCAATGGTCGGCATTATCGGCAATTGGTTCACCCGCTTGTTCCTGATACGGTCGAAATAGAAAATGTTTTCCCGGTTGTACATATTGGTGGCGCTGGCCACCATTTCCAAGCTGGTGTATTTGCCGAAATTGAAAACCCGCTTGATGGAGCCATCGAGGCGGTGGTAGTTCGGCAAACGGCCTCCGTTGCGCTGCTCATCCAGCACCACGCCGAGGTTGCCGTTCCCGGTGAGGGGATTGGCGTTCAGGCCGTTGTTGAAATTGAAATCTTCGTAAAAGCCTTGGGTAAGCGTGAAAGGAAAGCCCGTGCCGAGGTTCCAGCGCAGTGCCGCTTCCCATTCGAGGTTGTCACCGAATTTATAAGTGCCTAGTAGGTTGATATTGTGCCTGCGGTCGAAAATGGTCGGGTAAACCTGTTCGCCATCGTCCCTGTCCACGTAGGCCAAAGAGTAAGTTCCCCAGAGATAGACTTTTTTGGTTTCGTAACGCAGGGTGAAGTCAATGCCGTAAGCCTTGCCAGTCTCGGTCACGAAATTCGGGTCGGTCGGGTTCAGCTTGTTGCGATTGATTTGGATAAGCTGCGTGAACCCTTTGTAGTAAGGCTCCACGTTCAGCTCGATTTGCTTCGTCAGGTCAATTTCAGCGCCCACTACTGCATGGTAGGCTTTTTGGAGGCGGTGCGACACGATTTCCCTCGTGTTTTGTCTGTAAATCCGCTCTTCTGGCCCGGTCAAAAAGCCCACGAAGAGGTTTACCACATCCAGTTCATTGACGCTACTGATAAGGTTTTGGGAATAAAGACCGCCAGCCGCCTTGAATCGCAGACCCTCCGTGGCGTTGTATTTCATGCCATACCTTGGCTCTATGAGCACCTTGGATTGCGAAGCGTACACCTGCAAACGAAGGCTAGGCTCAAAGATGAAGTCACCGTGCTTGAGTTTGTATTTCACAAAAGCCCCCAACTCAGTCGTGTTGTCGTTTTGTGAAATGGTATTGCCCACGTAGTTGCGGAACTTGAACTTGGTGTCCATGCCAATCAGCTCAAAACCATAGTTCACCTCGTTGTTCAGGCCAAAATAGGTGAAGTCCAGCTTTACGTTGTAGTTGGAGATGCTACTGGTACGAGGTTCATCGTTGGCCTCTTTCAATTCAATGCTGTAGTCGGAGTAGGCAAATGTGCCGCCCACTACGAGGTTTGAATTGGGTGGGATGAGCGTGAAATTGGCCCCGCCCCCCACGTTGTTCCAGCCTAGTTTTGCCACGCCGATGTAGTTCACGTCGTCGTTGAAATTGAAGCCGAAGAGGTTCAGCTTGCTGCCATTATTGGTCATAAATGACAATTTCCCGTACAAATCCGTGAAAGAGAATGGGAGCCGCTTGCGGTCTTTTTCGCTAATGCCCTCGCCAGCAGCCGGATAGAAAGTGGTGTCAACGGCATAAGAATAAAGCAGCGGCGAGGTCTGGTCAATGTAAGAATGCTTGGCGGTGAAGAGGAACGAGGAGCTGCCACCGCCTTCCTGGAATTTCTTCAACGGGCCTTCAATGACGGCCTTTGCCTGAAAAGGGTTGGCGCTCACCAAGCCAGCAATGCGTTTTTTGTTGCCTTCCCGGGTCTTCAAATCCACGACCGCCGATACCCTACCACCATATTCGGCATTGAACCCAGCGGTGAGCACGTCCACGGTTTTGATGATTTCCGTTTCAAAAACCGAATAAAAACCAATGCTGTGGAAGGGGTTGAAGATGGTCATGCCATCAATCATGATGCGGTTCTGGATGGGCGAACCACCACGTATGTAAATTTGCCCACCTTGGTCGCCCGTGGAAATGATGCCCGGCAACACTGGCAAATACTGGGCAATGTCGGCTTGGCCGCCCGTTCCCGGAAGGGCTTTGATTTGGTTGGCCGTCACGGTTACTTTTGAGATGGAGACATCGGAGCGGGCCGTTTCCCGCCTTGCCGAAAGCTCTACGGTGCCGAGCTGGATGCTGCTTTCGGTAAGCATGACCCGTTGGTTGCTGATGCCGCCCTCCTTGATGTTTACATCCACTGCCAAGCTATCAAAACCGATGGACGTGACGACCATGGTGTAGTTGCCTGCTGGAATATTGCCGATGCTGAAAAAGCCGTCCGCATCAGTTACGGTTCCGATGGAAGTGCCCTTGAGAATGACGGTGCTGAAAATCATAGGCTCACCTGAAGCCTTGTCGAATACGTTGCCACGCAAAGAACCGCCTTTTTGGGCCGAAGCCGCCCCAACAAAGAGAAGCACGAGCGTAAAAGCTGCCAGTACAATTTTTTTCATAAATGCATTGAGATTAACGGATAGCGACAGGCTGCCGCTTTTTCGGGCGCAAATATAGCAGGATAGTGCAGGATGAAAGGACTTGCGCAAGTCAATTTCAGGAAATAAGAAATATCGGAGAATGTAGCACTGTTGAAGCACCAGTCCTATTTCACCGTGAAAGTGTAGTAATACTCGCCGGGGTAATTCTCGTAAAAGCCTTCCAGATAGACCTCCGAGCCTCTGCGTTTCTTGAACTCATCCACGACTTCTTGCACGGAACTGACCTTCACATCGCCCACTTTGGTGATGATGTAGCCGGGGTCCATTTCCGTTTTTTCGATGATGCTGCCCACTTTGATGTTCTCCACGTAAACCCCCGTGACCCGTAGCTTGCGGCGCTCGTCGGTGTTGAGTTCCCTGATATTCAAACCAAGCTCGCCAAGCAGGCCATCGCTGTCGGTTTTTACCACGATTTTGGTGGCCAAGTCCTTGTCCTTCAAGGTCACATTGGTGGAGTATCGCCTGCCTTCCCGGATGTATTCGACCTTGAGCACAGAACCTGGATGGAGCCTGCCCACTTGCTCTTGCAGCTCTGGGATGGAACGTATTTTCATGCCGTTGATGCCCACAATCACGTCCTCGGCCTGTAGCCCGGCCTCCGCTGCTCCACCATCGGTGGTCACGCTGCTGATGTACACGCCTTCCACGGAGGGCAATTTGAGCATCCGGGCTTTTTCATCGTCCACTTTGTCAATCTTGATGCCCAGCAGCCCCCGCTTCACTTCGCCGTAGCTTCGCAAATCCTCTATGATTTTCTGAACCAAAGTAGCGGGAATGGCGAAGGAATAGCCTTCGTACTTGCCCGAACGGGTGATGATGGCCGTATTGATGCCCACCAGTTCGCCGTTGGTGTTCACGAGGGCGCCGCCGCTGTTGCCCGGGTTCACGGCAGCATCGGTCTGTATGAACGACTCGATGGTGTATTCGCCTTCGAGGATGTCAATGCTGCGGCCCTTGGCGCTCACGATGCCCGCTGTTACGGTGCTTTCGAGGTTGAAGGGATTGCCGACGGCCAGCACCCACTCGCCTACCCGGAGCGAATCGGAATTGCCGAAGGTGACGGCTGGCAGGTTGTTT
>JALOMF010000384.1 GCA_025455635.1 Saprospiraceae bacterium
TTCAGCTTTCCTTCGGCAACGGGCAACAGCCTCTTGCGCACCGACGAGAGCTTCCGATACGACCACCTCACCAGCGGCCAAGGCTCCAAAATCAGCGCCCTGTGGCGGGGTGCGGGCCTGGCCATCCCGGTCTTCTCCTTGCGCAGCGAAAAAGGCTGCGGCATCGGCGAGTACAACGACCTGCGCCTGCTCACCGACTGGGCCGCCCGCACGGGCATGAAGCTCGTGCAGACCCTCCCCGTGAACGATACCATCGCCTCCAAAACCTGGACGGACAGCTACCCGTACAACGCCATTTCGGTGTTTGCGCTGCACCCGCTCTACATCAATTTGCAAAGCATTGCGAAGCTGAAAGACCCAGCGGCAGCGGCGAGGCTGGAAGCTGAAATTGCGAAGCTGAACCAATCGGAAACCGTTGATTTTGAGGGCGTTCTGAGGGTGAAAACCGAGTTTTTCAAACTGCTTTACGAGCAGGAAAAAGCGGCTTTTTTCAAGGACAAAACCGCCCAAAAATTCATTGAAGAAAACGCCGACTGGCTCAAGCCCTACGCAGTTTTCTGCCACTTGCGGGACGTGAACGGCACCACCGATTTCAACGCTTGGAAGGAACACGCCAGCTACTCGCCGAAGGTCGTTTCAACGCTTTGCAACCCCAAGTACAAGGCTTTCGATGAGGTAGGCATTCACCTTTTTATACAATACCACGCCCATCTTCAGTTGCTCGGTGCCACAAATTACGCCCGCCAGCACGGCGTCATTCTCAAGGGCGACCTGCCCATCGGCGTGCACCGGGAGAGCTGCGATGCTTGGGTGGCCCCGCACCTTTACAACATGGACGGCCAAGCCGGTGCCCCGCCCGACCTCTACGCCGTGGACGGCCAAAACTGGGGCTTCCCGACCTACAACTGGGCCGTGATGGCGCAGGACGGTTTCGCTTGGTGGCAGCAGCGCATGACCAAGCTCGCCGAGTATTTCGATGCCCTGCGCATTGACCACATCCTCGGTTTTTTCAGGATTTGGGAGATACCCACCAACCAGTCCGAGGGCACGATGGGCCTCTTCAACCCAAGGCTGCCCTACAGTCGCCACGACTTGGCAGCGATGGGCCTGCACGGCAGCCTCGACCGCTATTTGCAGCCGTATATCCGGGCGCATTTCTTGGGTGAAATGTTCGGGAACGATGCTGGCCTTGTCGTTGAAAACTTTCTGGAGCAGACCTCGCCCGGTGTTTTCCGCTTGCGCAATATGGTGGACAACCAATTGAAAATCAAGCAGTTGTTTGCCAATGACGGAAAATTTGCGAAGCTAAAACACCTCGAAAAACCACTGAAGCGCCTCGTGAGCGAGGTACTGCTGCTGGAGGAGCCAGCGGGCTTCAACCCCCGCATCACCATCCACGCTACCCGCTCGTACCAAGACCTTTCGGCGCACGAAAAAGGCATTTTTGACCGCCTCTACGACGACTATTTCCAAGTGCGCCACGACGAGTTTTGGAAAAAGCAGGCCCTGTGGAAACTGCCCGCCCTGCTCAAGGCCAGCAACATGCTCATCTGCGGCGAAGACCTCGGCATGATTCCCCGCTCGGTGCCCGGTGTGATGCGTGACCTGAACATCGTCTCCCTGAAAATACAGCGTGCCCCCTCGGGCCCGGTAGAGTTCGACGACCCTGCTACCTACCCTTGGACGAGCGTTTGCAGCCCATCCTGCCACGACATGAGCACCGTGCGGGGCTGGTGGGAAGGCGACCACGAGCGCTCTCAGCGGTTCCTGAACGGCTGCCTGCACATCAGCGGGCCGGCCCCCAAGGAGTGTACCGCTGGCGTGGTGGAGGCCGTGAACCGCCAGCATCTGGCATCGCCGAGCATTTGGGCCATCTTCCCAGTGCAAGACCTGCTGGGCATGGACGCCCGCCTGCGCCGCCCCGATGCCGCCGCCGAGCAAATCAACGACCCCAGCATCGTGCCGCACTACTGGCGGTTCAGGCTGCACCTGCCCATCGAGGGCCTGCTGAACGAGGATGGCCTGAACGAAAAGCTGAAATTGATGGTGTGGGAATCGGGTAGGTAAGGGGATTTGCGATTTGCGATTTACGATTTGCGATTTACGATTTGCGATTTACGATTTGCGATTTACGATTTACGATTTGCGATTTACGATTTGCGATTTACGATTTACGATTTACGATTGGGCAACTACTTGAAAATCAGGTGGTTGCATTGAGGTTGAAACCTGATTTAATTTTAACGACCTACTTGAGCGTGTCGCTATATTTGACCATAAAAAGAAATGCCGGACATTGGGCGGCTTTGAGGCATAGCCTTTTTCCGCCCAAATGTCCGGCATCCGAAATGCACTAAAATTTCCCCTATCCTATTTTTAAAGCTTACCTGTTAATCGAAATCTTCTGCGTTTTCACTACGCTGCCGTTTTGCGCAGCCAGCATGTAGATGCCGTTGGGCAAAGTGCCCAAGTCGAGAAGCATCTGCTCGTTGGCGGCGGCTTGTTGGGTGAAAACAGTCTGGCCCGTTAGGTTAACCACCTTCAGTTCGACGGGGCCATCATTGCCAGCGAAAGCGACAGTAAGTTCGCCCGTGGTCGGGTTGGGGTAGGCTGTGAGTTCTGCCAGTTTCAGGTCGGCAGCACCTGTGAAGTCGTCGTGGTCAAGGCCGCCCCCGGTTAGGTTCAGTGGTGTGGTGAAGGTCTTCAGTGCTGACCAAGCACTGGTCTGTGTGCCACAAAGGCTGCGCACTTTCCACTTGTAGGCCCTGCCGGGAACGAGGCCAGTCACGGTGTGGCTGGTGGATGAGCTGGGCAAATTCACAGTGAGGTTCAGTGGGAAGGGGTTGCCGGAAGCGTTTTCGATGTTGATGCGGTAGCCTGTGACACCGGGCACTGCGTTCCAGCCCAAGGTAGCTGTGGTCGTAGTAACGGCCAACTGCGCCATGCCGCCCGGCGTGCTGCAAGCTCCGCCGCCACCATTGCCACCACCGCCGTTGCCAGCAGCACTGGAGTTGAAGGTGAACCAAGCCGACCAGTTGGACTTGGAGCCGCCGCAGCGTGAGCGTACCTTGAACTTGTAGCTGAGGTTGGGCAGTAGCCCGGTCACGGTGTAAGAAGTAGTGGAGACGGTGGCCACGGCTGCGAAGTTGTTGGGGTTGCCGCTGGCGTCTTCCACCTCGATATTGTACGACCCCGCCCCGGCCACCGCTGCCCAACTGAGGAGCGCAGTGGTACCGGTTTGGTTGCTGGCCGCTAGGCCCGACGGTGTTGCGCAAGCCACGCAGGTGCCGGAAGGCTTGGCCGATTGGACATGTGTCGGGTTGGCGAAGATTTGGCCGATGCCAATGAGCAAAACGAATGCTGTTGTGATAATGGTTTTCATAATTTTAGATTGAAAGTTGAAGAGAAGAAAGATGATTTATTTGCCATCGTAATTAATGACAGCACGAAAGTAGGGTGGGCGGTTTGGCGTGAAAAATGAATGGAATCGAAGCAGTAGATTTGCCCGCCGAACGGGAAGTTTGCGGCGCTGAAGGTTTTAACGGCAACTTAACCACGCCTTCGGCCAATCGGAAAATATCGGCTTGGCCACAGCCGTTTCAAGCTGCGTCAATTCTAAACCAATGCACATGAGAAATCGCTTTTTGCCTTGCTTGTTGTTGATTTTCGCTTCGCAAATGCTCGTCGCACAATCTTATGTCACCGCAGGTGGCATCCGGCTGGGCACTGACTGGGGCCTGACCTTCAAGCAGCGGGTGGCCGAACATGTGACCGTTGAGGGCATTTTGCAACAGAGCTTTCAGCGGGAAGAGTTCATGGTGACGGCACTGGCCGAACGGCACTACAAGGTGCTGCTGAACGGCCTCAATTTCTATTTTGGCGGCGGCCTGCACAAGGGTTGGAACGACCAACCTTCTACTTTCGAGAACCCGGACGGCTTCAAAGACCCCTTCGGCATCACGGCCATCGGTGGCTTGGAAATCTCGCTGGGCCGCCTCAACATCGCCTACGACTACAAGCCTGCCGTTAACTTTGTCGGCGGTGAAAGCCGGATGTACATGCAGACCGGGCTATCAGCTCGCTACATTTTTTACAGCAACCGGGATTTGAAGAAAAAAGAAAGGGAACGCAAACGGGAAGCGCGCAGGAAGAAACTGCGGTTTTGGGAGAAGGATTAGTAATTGGAAGCTCTCAGTTTTTCATTATTTTAATGTAATGTATTCCCGGATAAGTACTTCGTTGAAATTGTTTGATTTTAAGCAATTAATAAATCGAAGATTCACGCTAGTAAATCATGGCTCAATGCATTGATTTTCAGCGCATTGCCACAGTTCACTTGCGTGAATTTTCGATTTCAGAATTTCAATTAATTTTCAATTTCTACCAATAAGCCATGTCTGGTGCCATAATTTTCTAGCCCCAGCCGAGCGTAATGGAAATGGGCTTTCCGCAACAGGTTCCGCCTGAGGACGGTGTAATCTGCCTTTCTACAAATATTTCGCCCCGATGGGGCTATAAGAAGTTAATTTTATGGGACATGATTAGGTCATAAAACAGCTATTTTATTGGTAAGTACTCATTTGTCATCAATGATGTTTCCCTATTCATGCGGCCCAATAAATCAAACATTGTGGTTCTTCGTGTTTTCAGAACAAAGGAAAAAGCAAAATAAATTTATTAAAATATCCCACAATTATTTTTATTTTTTTCGTTAATAGAATAAGACCGTCCTCTAAAAGATTCTATTACATGAAAAA
>JALOMF010000385.1 GCA_025455635.1 Saprospiraceae bacterium
TACTTCCACATTAATATATGTAGGAGGTGGCCCGGCGGGAGTTTCCTGCTTCTTTTTGCGGCGGAGCATGGCCAGCCAGTCTTTTTTAGGCTTCTTTTTGCCTTGCTGCTTGGCCGCTTCGTCAGCCTCCACGATGATTTCGGGCAGTTCGTTGGCGGGCTTGAGGAAGGGGGCGTCCTTGCTATCCACCCGCACGAAATGGTACTGGTACTTGCCCTTGCTGTTCTTTTGGGTAAATTCGAGCACCATCACCGACTTGTTCAGCTGCACGATTTCGAACTTGTTCACGTGCTGGAAACTGTAAAAAAGCGACCGCCCGTTGAGGCTCCAGTTGCCACGGGTCAGCTTGCCGTTCAGGAACTCCTGGTAGGTGTAGTCGTAGCGGAAGTACAGGAAAAACTCGTAAGCCTTGTCCGCCTTGTGGATGATGGTGTTCGACTCGGCATGTAGGGTGTAGGTGTAGCGCCACTTCGACTCCACGAACAGCCGCTCGTCGGGTGCAGCGAACACGGCCCCGGCCTCCTGAGCAGACACTTGCAGGAAAATGCAGGAAAACAGGCCCATGAAGGCCAGTCGCCACCAAGGTGCATTTCTCATGGTAAAACGATTTGTCAGTACGATGTTGGAGGGTGTCAAGTGTATAGCAAAAACTCAACCACGTTGGAGGCCGCAAGTTATATTATAAAAAAGCACGAAACAAGATGGACGGTCATTGTGGAAAAAAATACCTGACAGCCCAGCCACCGATTTTTTGATAGTTTTGCACAAAATCAAAAACAATTGGCCGTCCACCGTGAGCCGTTGGCCGTCCGCCTTAATCCGTAAGCCGTTAACCGTCCACCAATTCTTGAACCTTTCACTGAAAATAGCCCGGCGCTACCTGTTCGCCAAAAAGTCCACGAATGCCATCAATATCATCACGGGCATCTCGATGGTGGGCATTGCCATAGGCACAGCGGCGCTCGTGCTGGTACTGAGTGTTTTCAATGGTTTCGAAGACCTCATCATCGGGATGTTCAGCAAGTTCAACCCCGACCTGAAAATAACCGCCACGGTGGGCAAGACCTTTGAGCCAGACTCCTCCAAGCTGGCGCAAATAACCGCCTTGCCCGGCGTGGCAATGGTCTCCCAAACCCTGGAGGAAGTCGCCTTCTTCGAATACGGCTCCACGCAGGACTTTGGCATCGTGAAGGGCGTGGACGACAGCTACCGCAAAGTGAGCGGCATTGATTCCGCCATCTTCGAAGGGCAATACCGACTCACAGCGGGCGAGCGCAACTTGGCCGTGCTGGGCGGTGGCGTGGCCAACAAGTTGGAAGTGGATACCGAAGACCCCTTCGCCACGCTGGGCATCTACATGGCCAAACGGGAGAAAACCGGGGGACTGGAGCAGCCTTTCAAAAAAAGAATCGCCTACCCCGCCGGCAGTTTCCGTATCCAGCAGGAGTTCGACAACCAGTACGTGCTGGTCTCCCTCGAATTTGCGCAAGACCTGCTCGGTGCCTACGACGAGGTAAGCGCCTGGGAGGTGAAATTTGCGCCCGGTGCCGACCAGCAACTGGTGGCCGCTTCCATTCGGCAGGTGCTGGGGGAGGAGTTTCAGGTGAAAGACCGCTACCAGCAAGAGGAGTCGTTCCTCAAGTTGATGAACATCGAGAAATGGATGAGTTTCGCCCTGCTCTCGCTCACGCTGGTGCTGGTCGCCTTCAACATGATTGGCTCGCTTTGGATGATTGTTTTGGAGAAAAAAGCGGACATCAGCATCCTGAAAAGCATGGGCGCCAACAACGTGCTGGTGCGCAACATATTCCTTAGCCAAGGCTTCCTGCTTTGCATGGCAGGGCTGGTGGCTGGCTTGGCACTGGCACTGGTGCTGTACGCTTTGCAAAAAATATTCGGCCTGGTGCCCATCCCCGAAGGCTTCGTGGTTGATGCCTACCCCATCAGCATGAGGCTGGTTGACGTGCTGGCCGTGGCCGTGGTCGTACTGGCCATCGGCGTGGTGGCATCGTTGCCAGCTGCGCTGCGGGCTAGCAAGATTCCGGCATTGGTGCGGGAAGAATGACTTGATTGCGGATTTCGGATTTCGGATTCGGAGGCTGCCGAAAACTTTTTTGACGCTGAAGTACGCTGATTTTTTATGTTTTTATACACAGCCTAGCCTTTATAAACTTACTGCGATGCAAATCGCCTAAGACATATTTGCATCGCAAAAACATAAACAATCATAAGAATCAGCGTCCTTCAGCGTCAAAAAAACATGCAGCGATATTTTCCTTAAAACTCATCACTACGGATTGCAAGTTTAGCACGGCACCGAATCCGAAATCCGCAATCCGAAATCCGCAATCGAATTATATTTGTCCGCACATTTTTGAAAAATTATAAAAATGGAAGACTGGATACTTGATTTTGAATGGCTCAAAGTGCGGCACCTCGTGAAGGATGCCCTGAAACGGGACGTGCTGCCCGACATGAACGCCATTCTTTTCCTCATCGGTGTGCAGGAACTAGGGCAATGGAAGTCCAATTTTACGAAGGAAGAAAAACAAGACCTGATGCACATCGCCGTGTGCAACCTGATGAGCTACGACGGCTACTACGTGTTCAAGGGCCGGGATGCCGATGGCTGGCCACATTACGACGCCGTAAAGCCCTTCGTGCAAAAAGGCGTGACGACCCAAGAGGAGTACCTCAAAACGAAGGTCATTCAGTACTTCAAGGATTGGCAGGCCGCCAACGGTATTTCAGAAACTTCCGGCATCGAATCAATGAACTGACAAATAGCTGACTACCAGCATTTTAGCCACTGACCGAATAATCCCGATGACTTTTTTTTCATCCACAAACAACAAACTATTATGACAAAAATCAAAGTAGGCGTGGTCGGTACGGGATTTATCGGCCCTGCGCACATTGAGGCACTCCGTAGGCTTCCGAACGTGGAAGTGGTGGCGCTTTGCGAAGTGAACATCGAACTGGCCACTGCCAAGGCCGCCCAGCTCGGCATCGAGCGGCCCTGCACTTTCGAGCAACTGCTGGCCATGGACGACGTCGCCTGCGTCCATATCTGCACCCCCAACTTCCTGCACTACTCGCAGTCGAAGGCAGCATTGCTGGCAGGCAAGCACGTCGTATGTGAAAAACCACTGGCCAAAGACCTCCACGAAGCCGAGGAACTGGTAGAAATCTCCGCCAAGACCGGCTTGGTCAACGCCGTGCATTTCAACCTGCGCTACTACCCCCTCGTTCGCCAGATGAAAGCCATGCGGGAGCGGGGCGATTTGGGCGATATTTATTCCATCATCGGCTCCTACCTGCAGGACTGGCTGTTTTATGAAACCGATTTCAACTGGCGCCTCGAACCCGACAAATCGGGCGACTCAAGGGCCATCGCCGACATCGGCTCCCACCTGATGGACATCATCGAGTACATCACTGGCCTGAAAACGACCGAGGTCATGGCCGATTTCAACACCATCCACAAGACCCGCAAAAAGCCGCTCAAGCCCGTGGAGACCTACTCCGGCAAGATGCTCAAGCCAGAGGACTACGCCGACGTGCCCATCACGACCGAAGACCACGCCAACGTGCTGCTCCGCTTCGACAACGGCAACCGTGGCTCCGTCACCGTTTCGCAGGTGTCGGCAGGCCGGAAGAACCAGCTCAGGCTGGAGGTTTCTGGCTCGAAAAAAACAGTGGCATGGAACTCCGAAGCGCCCAACGAAGTCTGGGTCGGCAACCGGGACGACTTCAACGAGTCGCTGATGCGTGACCCTTCGCTGGCCTACCCGGAGGCCCGTGACATCATGTCGTTCCCCGGCGGCCACAACGAAGGCTTCCCGGACACGTCCAAGCAGCTTTTCAAGGAGGTTTACGCAGCCGTTGCCGAAGGAAAACAACCTGAAAAGCCCAGCTACCCTACCTTTGCCGATGGCTACCGGGAGCTGCTCATCTGCGAGCGGATTCTGGAAAGCAACCGCAAACAGGCGTGGGTGAAAGTGTAGTCGGGAAATTTATTTCCCGACATTAAATTTTATCGGGACATGAATGTCCCGACTACTTTAACGATGTCGGGACATGAATGTCCCGACTACAAAACATCAAACATGAAACGTTTATTCCTCATTTTTTCGCTTGCGCAAATGCTGGTACTGCTAGGATGCAGCGGCGGCCAAGCCGAACAAGGCAAAGAAACCGCCGCCGAAGGCACCACTACCGAAGTAGCCTCGACCAGCGGCGAAGCAATGGTGCTCATCGAGACCACGGTGGGCAATATCAAGGTCAAACTCTACGACTCGACGCCGCAGCACAAGGCCAATTTCCTCAAACTGGCCAAGGAAGGCTACTTGGACAGCACCCTGTTCCACCGGGTGATTCCCGGCTTCATGATTCAGGGCGGCGACCCCGACTCCAAGAAAGCCATGCCCGGTCAACCACTCGGCCAAGGCGGCCCCGGCTACACCATCCCCGCCGAATTTGGGGCGAAGCACTTCCGGGGCGCACTCTCGGCAGCTCGGCAACCCGACCAAGTCAACCCGGAAAAGCGCTCCAGTGGCTCGCAGTTCTACATCGTGCAGAACGGCCCGATTCCACAGGCGCAGTTTGACCAAATCGCACAGATGAAACAGGCACAGGGCTTGACCTACACCCCCGAAGAGCGTGATTATTACCTGAAAGTAGGTGGTTACCCTCCGCTTGACGGCGACTATACGGTGTTCGGCCAAGTGGTGGAAGGGCTGGAAGTGGTGGA
>JALOMF010000386.1 GCA_025455635.1 Saprospiraceae bacterium
TTTCTTCCAAATAAGGTTTTATCGTAGGAGCATCCTCTGTAAGTGACAAATGCAGGCGGCAGTAGGCGTTGATGTGGCTGTCGGCCAAGTGGTGAACGACTTGCCGAAGTGTCCAGCCTTCTGGACGGTAGGGAGTGTCGAGCTGGATTTCGGTGATGCCAGCAAGCGCCGATATTAGTCGCTGTGGCAGTTCTGCGATGCTGTCTATCCATGCCATCCGCATTTCGGGCGTGACGATTGCTGGTGCGGTGAACCTGCCGATAGGGTATTGAAGCTGTTCCATTTTTAAGAATTGAAGGATTTTAGGTTCCTGACATTTTGTCACATTTCCCACCTAAGTTTTTTACCTTTGCGTTCTAAAAATCAAAGGTAGCTATGTACGACAACAATCCAACTTTGGTTGGCATCAAAAAAGAGATAGACGAAACAAAGCAAGGTCAGGTTTTTTTTCAAGAAAAGCCCGCCAACGAGGCGGTGGAGGGCGGAAATGGCAAACATTTTTACATCGAAAGCTACGGCTGCGCCATGAATTTTAGCGACAGCGAAATCGTGGCAAGCATCCTCTCTGATGTAGGGTATCGCCCTACCCGGCAGTTGGAAATGGCCGATTTGATTCTGGTCAACACCTGCTCCATCCGTGAAAAAGCAGAGGAGACGGTTCGGCAACGCCTGAATGTTTTCTCAAAGATAAAGCGAAGAAAACCGGGGACGATGGTCGGCGTGCTGGGCTGCATGGCTGAACGCCTCAAGGCTAAATTTTTGGAAGAAGAAAAACTCGTGGACTTGGTAATCGGCCCTGATGCTTACCGTGATTTGCCAAACTTGGTCGCAGGCGCCGAGGAAGGTGAGAAAGGCATCAACGTACTGCTCTCCAGGGAGGAAACCTACGCAGACATCAGCCCGATGCGATTGGACGACAATGGCGTTACTGCCTTCATTTCCATCATGCGGGGCTGTGACAATATGTGCTCGTTCTGTGTAGTGCCATTCACCCGTGGTAGGGAGCGCAGCCGGGATTGTTTTAGCATCGTTTCAGAGGCAAGGGATTTGTACGAAAGGGGGTACAGAGAGGTGACGCTGCTTGGCCAAAACGTGGACAGCTACAAGTGGCAAAACCCTGAAAATGAGGAAGTTGTGAACTTTGCGCAGTTGCTCGAAATGGTAGCACTCGTGCATCCTGACCTCAGAATCAGGTTTAGTACTTCCCACCCAAAAGACATCACGGATGAGGTGCTGCATACGATGGCACGCTATGAAAACATCTGCAAATACATTCACCTGCCGGTGCAAAGCGGCAACTCGGTCGTGTTGGAGCGCATGAACCGCACCTACGACCGGGAGTGGTACATGGACAGGGTACGTGCCATTTACCGCATCATCCCGGAATGTGCCATTAGCTCCGATATTATAGCTGGCTTCTGTGGAGAGCAGGAACACGAGCACCAAGAAACGGTGAGCATGGTGGATTGGGCAAATTACAGCATGAGCTACATGTTCTTTTATTCAGAAAGGCCCGGTACGCTGGCAGCAAGAAAATACCCTGATGACGTGCCCCTAGAAGTGAAAAAGCGCCGCTTGCAGGAAATCGTGGACAAGCAGAGCGAGGTTTCGTTGCGTCACAACAAAGCTGACTTGGGCAAGACTTTCAAGGTATTGATAGAAGGCGATTCCAAGAAGTCGAACAAGGATTTCAAGGGGCGAAACTCGCAGAACAAGATGATTATCTTCCCCAAAATAGATGGCTTGAAGCCCGGTGATTATATCTGGGTTAAAGTGACCAGTGTTACTAGTGCAACGCTAATGGGCGAGGTGAGTTTTCCTTGAGAAATGACTTCTGTTGTTTACAATATTTTGGCATGGACAATATTGGGATAGGCGATAATCTAATGAGGAACTATAAACCAACCAACATGCTGGTTTATGCCTGCTCTTTTGTCCTTTTTTTGCCTTTTCTGTTCATCAATATTCGCTTAACAGCATTTGACACAGTGCCCATTGACGATTACGTTGGTTTTATTTTGTCAATGGACGGTCAATTGCCGGATTTTGAATATTACTCACCCCAAGGCTATAGGTGGTTTTATTATTCAATTGGGTTTTTATTCTATAAAATTGTCCCATTGTTGCAGTTTACCAACATGGAAGTTGAAGGAAACTTGGCCAATATGAAAGCCAATCAAGCATTGATGATAGTTTCGTTTTTGTTTTTGCATTGCTTTTTTTTTATCAATTATTTATTGGTAAAAATCAAGCTTGGTAAATCGCTGCTACTTTCAATTGCTACCGCTTTTGCTGTATTTGTCTTTAGCCTTTCGATGGCATTCTATGGTATTGACCCGCTCACGCTTTCCTTTACTTCGCTGTTATTGTTTTTTTTAAACAAGCCAGCATGGTTTTGTCCTTTGCTTATCGTCTCAATATTTATCAATGAAAAAATAAGCCTCCTTTTTTTGGCTTTTTTTTCGATTGGCTTTTTGTTTAGCCGAGCTGATAAAACCCTGGTTACGAAGCTGCTAACTGCGGTCGCAGCCGTTGGGATTTATTTTATGGAAAGGGCATATTTCAAGTACCCAGGCTATGAATACCAGACCGACCCCAGCCAATTCCTAGACCGAGCAACCATAAGTATCCCGTATTTATTGGGTTTAAAAGGGGTATATATGAATTGGTTGCCATTGATTATATTATTGGTCATGCTTGCGGCATTTTGGAGGCTGGGTGTGTTTGAAATCAACAGTGCTTACTGCTCAAAAAGCCTTTTTTTCATGCCGATTGCTTTTTTTGTGCTTGGCGTATTTACTTGTTCAGATTATGGGATTGGCAGGGCAGCATTTCATGTCTTGCCATTTTTCACAGTGCCAATGGCATTTGCCCTTGAGCGATTCAGCGAATTTGACCTAAAAACCACTAACAACTAGAAAATGTCAAACGTACAATCCATAAAACAACGCTTTGGAATCATCGGAACTTCACCGCTGCTCGACCGGGCATTGGACACAGCGGCCCGGGTCGCCAATTCTGAGCTGACCGTGCTCATAACGGGCGAAAGTGGGGTGGGGAAAGAGAATATTTCAAAAGTGATACATGCCCTCAGTGCCAGAAAGCACAACCAGTTCATCGCCGTGAACTGCGGGGCAATCCCTGCCGGCACCATTAATTCCGAGCTTTTTGGCCACGAAAAAGGTGCTTTTACTGGTGCCGTTAACGACCGAAAAGGCTATTTCGAGACGGCAGACAAAGGCACTATTTTTTTGGATGAGATAGCGGAATTGCCAACCGATACGCAGGCGTTTTTGCTGCGTGTTTTGGAGCAGGGCGAGTTTATCCGGGTTGGCTCCTCCAAGGTGGAAAAAACCGATGTGCGGGTCGTGGCAGCTACCAATGTTGACCTCGAAGACCGGGTGCGCAAGGGCAAGTTCCGGGAAGACCTTTTTTACCGCCTCAACACCGTGCCCATCCGGGTGCCATCGCTCAAAGACCGTCGGGAAGACATCCACCTGCTTTTCCGCAAGTTCGCAATGGACATGGCCGAGCGCTACCACACCGACCCGGTTCGCCTAGATGAGCAGGCCCGCCTGATTCTGGAAAATTACCGCTGGCCCGGCAATGTGCGGGAGCTGAAAAACGTGGCCGAGCAAATCAGCGTACTCTCCGAAAACAGGCTATTAACGGCTGAAGAATTGGTGCAGTTCGTCCCCAATATTGCGAAGCGGAACCTACCCGTGCGAGCCGATGCCGATGGCAGAGGGGGCGAAAATTATCAAGAGCGGGAGATACTTTTTAAGTTCTTGTTTGAGATGAAAAGCGACTTGAACGACCTCAAGAATCTCGTCTTTGAAATGGTGCGCCAGAACGACCTTACCATGCCCGACACCAGCAATTACAGGGGTTTGCAGCCGATGACATACCCAATGCCCAGTAGTTTTGGCCACCACGATTTTGAGGAAGAGGGCCCCATTTTTACGACCGTTGAACCAACTGACGGGCCATCAAATTTCAAGCCCATCATCCTTGAAAAACAAGAAAAGGATTTCCACAAAGCCGAAGTCGTGGATGCGAGCCTCAACCTTTTTTCAATGGAAAAAGACCTGATTTTAAAGGCACTTAAAAAACACGGGAACCGCCGGAAAGAAGCCGCAAGCGACCTTGGAATTTCTGAACGAACGCTTTACCGCAAGATAAAAGAATACGAATTGGATTAAATCCTTCAATTTTTTAACAGATGAAGAAACTAACCATCCAACTCGTCCTGACGGCACTCCTGCTGCCATTTTTCACCAATGCGCAAGTGTTGCCTACGGCGGCTGCGGAGCGCTTGGCCGGCCATGAAAAGCGCAAGCAATTGCTCGAAAAATCCTTGCTGGCAAAAGTCCCTTTCCAATCAATAGGCCCCACCGTACACAGCGGCAGGGTCGTTGACGTGGATGTTTGGGAGCAAGACCCCAGCCATTTCTACGTGGCTTACGCTAGCGGCGGCCTCTGGAAAACGGAGAACAATGGCCAGTCTTTCACCCCCATTTTCGATGATGAGGCAGTGATGACCATTGGCGATATTGCCGTGGATTGGAAGCGAAATACCATTTGGATTGGTACGGGAGAGGTAAACTCCAGCCGCAGCAGCTATGCGGGCATGGGCATGTATCGAAGTCAGGACGGCGGCAAAACTTGGTTGCGCCTGGGTTTGGAAGAAACCCACCACATCGGCAGGGTAGTGCTGCATCCCACCGACCCCAACACGCTTTGGGTGGCG
>JALOMF010000387.1 GCA_025455635.1 Saprospiraceae bacterium
CCACGGTTCAACAGGACGCAGGCTTGCCAGATGTTTTCGCTGGCGCAAACGACTCGCTCGACTGCAACGTGAGCAGTGTGCAACTGGCAGGCGGCTCCGCTACGCAAGGGGTCAGCCTAGTGTGGTCAGGGCCGGGCGGCTTTTCTTCCACACAACTCAATCCGACGGTCACTGTAGCCGGGGCTTATGTTTTGACTGCGACCGCTACAAACAACTGCACTTCTCAAGCCTTGGCCACTGTCGTTTTGGACGACCAAGCGCCCGACGCCTCGGCCTTTGGGGGCACGCTCACCTGTACGGAGACCAGCATCACATTGGACGGCGAAAGCGATGAACCGGGCGCTAGTTTCGCATGGTCAGCAATGCCAGCTAGCAGCATTATTGGCAACACCGAAGACCTCGTCGTAAGCTCACCAGGAACTTACCTGCTTACCGTCACTGGCACAAATGGCTGCACCAGTACTGCCTCGGCCATCGTTGCGGCCAATGCGGATGCACCGAGTGTTTCCGCAGTAGGCGGACAAATAGATTGTGCGCAAACCGAGGTCACGCTTGATGGTAATTCGACAACTGCTGGTGCCAATTTTGCATGGTCAGGCCCCGCTGGATTCACTTCCAGCCAAATTGACACAACCACTTCAATACCAGGCACTTACACGCTCACGGTTACATCATCGAATGGTTGCTCGGCATTGGCCCAAGTCGAAGTAACCGCCGATAACCAAGCACCAACTGCCTTGGCCGACGGCGGTATTTTGAGTTGTGGCGCTGCCGCAATTGACTTGGAAGGAAGCTCGACCACTGCCGGCGTAAGCTACGCTTGGACTGGCCCCGGTGGGTTCACTTCCGCCGAGCAAAACCCGTCGGTATCGGTTCCCGGCAACTACATCCTGACCGTC
Source organism: Saprospiraceae bacterium (assembly GCA_025455635.1). Lineage (GTDB taxonomy): Bacteria > Bacteroidota > Bacteroidia > Chitinophagales > Saprospiraceae > UBA6168. Next base: position 900 of record JALOMF010000387.1, read on the forward strand.
ACCGCCGCAAACGGATGCACGGGTGCCGACCTCGCCATTGTGGCCCAAGATGCCAACGCACCCGTGGCCGTGGCTATCGGCGGCACCATTGATTGCCAGCAAACCAGCTTGCAATTGCAAGGAAGCTCCCAAACGAACGGCGTTCAGTACAGTTGGACAGGCCCCGGCGGATTTACTTCGACCCAACAGAACCCAACCGTTTCACAAGATGGCAACTACGTGCTGACGGTCACAGCACCGAATGGCTGTGTTGGCGTAGCCAATGCACAAGTGGATGCCGACGATACCCTACCTGATGCCTCGGCTGTTGGTGGGATGCTTTCGTGCAGCAGCACGGGCGTTGGTTTGACTGGCAGTTCAATCACCGCAGGCGCAATATTCGCTTGGAGCGGCCCCGGCGGATTTAGCTCTAATGAGCAGAACCCGACAGTGGCTACAGCCGGCACTTACACGCTGACGGTCACTGCCCCAAACGGCTGCACTTCGACTGCCGATGCGACCGTCACCAACGACTCAAACCTGCCCAATGTAACTGCCTCGGCCCCCGAACTTGATTGCAACACCACTTCCATCTTGCTCGATGGGGGTTCGACTACGCCCAATGTAAGTTACGCTTGGGCCGGGCCGGGTGGTTTCGTGGCCAGCATCGCCGACCCAACTGTAACAGTTCCGGGCAACTACGTGCTCACGGTCACTGCACCGAATGGCTGCGCTTCCAGCTTCAACTTGGTTGTCAGCCAAGACATTGCGCAGCCAAGCGCTACTGCATCGGGAGGGCAAATCACCTGTGCCGACCCAACGCTGGTCATTACTGGAAGCTCCACAACGGCGGGTGTCACTTGGGCTTGGACTGGCCCGAACAACTTCACCAGTTCCCAGCAAAACCCAAGTATTTCGCAAGCTGGCACTTACATCCTGACGGTCACAGCCGCCAATGGTTGTACCTCCTCCTCTTCGGCAACAGTTACTGCCGATGCGGGGATTCCAGCATTGACGACTACCGGGGGCACCCTCAATTGCTTGGTCAATGAGGTGCAGTTAACGGCCAATTCCAGCATTTCAAGTGTTGAATATGAGTGGACGGGGCCAAGTGGTTTCAGCTCCACTGAACAAAGCCCAATCGTTTCACAATCAGGCACTTACACACTGATGGTCACGACTTCGGCTGGTTGCACGACGAGTGCCCAGGCCATTGTCGCAGCTGATACTGGCACTCCTGACGTGAACATTGGCCCAACACAAGAACTTGACTGCGTGACAACAAGCATCGTTTTGGATGGCTCATCGTCAAACTCAGGCCAAGGCTTTGATTTTGAATGGACGACCGTGGGCGGTAATTTTGAATCAGGGCAAAACACGCTGACACCAACCGTGAACACCCAAGGCACTTACAGCCTGACCATCACTGGCCCAAACGGCTGTTCATCAACTGCCAGTGTTTTGGTTCAAATCAGTGACGAAGCCCCGAACGGCGCTCTGCTGACCGTGCTTCCGCCTGATTGTTTTGGTGATGAAAACGGCTCCATTGCTGTTTCAGCAGTGACAGGCGGCATCCCACCTTACCTGTACTCCATTGACAATCAATCATTTACGACAAGTAGTGTTTTCACGAATTTGGCGCCAGGCGAGTATGAAATAACGGTGGAAGATGCCACGGGCTGCACCTGGCAAACATCGGTGACGATTGTCGAAACACCAGAATTATTGGTGAATTTGGAAACAGACCTACAAACCGACCTGCTGCTTTTGGGTGACAGCATGGAGCTGGAAGCACAAATAACCATTCCTGCAAGCGATTTGTCAGCCGTGGTTTGGTCGCCAGTGGGCATTGATGCGAATTGCCTAAGCTGCCTCCACTTAACGGTGGCCCCTCAAATAGCAACTACTTACAGCATCACCGTTTCTGACCAAAACGGCTGTACGGCCAGTGACGAGGTGCTGGTGCTGGTGAACCCGGGCAAGTCCATCTATGTGCCTAGCGCTTTTTCACCAAACGATGATGGAATAAACGACATTTTAGCCGTGTTTGGCAGCCGGAGCGTTTCAAGAATCAAGTCGTTTGTCATCTTCAGCCGATGGGGCGAAACGATGTACGAATACTACAATTTCGTGCCCAACGACCCCGCTAAAGGATGGGATGGAACGCACAGGGGGGAACGACTAAACCCCGCCGTTTTCACATGGTTTGCGGAAGTGGAATACATTGACGGCAAGTCGGATGTATTCAAGGGGGACGTATCGCTTTTTCGTTAGATAATTTCAAAAAGGCTGATTGCGGAGGTGGAAAACAACATCATCCACCTCCGCACCCTACCCTACTCAAAATCATAGTACATCAGGTATTTTTTGCGAAGCACCTTGAACTTGGCCAACCCAGGCTGCCAGCTCGCCCTGATTTCTGCCTCCGTTTTTCCCGCCAAAACCTGCTTTTTGAGCTGGTCGCTACCCGCCAAGGCGTTGAAATGCGCCGTTTTCAAGAAAAAATTCTCTTTATCTGGGTAATGCCTATAAAAATCAAGCAAATAGCCCAAGTCCAATCTGCCTTGCTGGCGCAAGGTGTCGGCAGGTATGCCGCTCAAATCATGGCCACGGCAAAGCTTGCCCTTTTGCGGTGGGTTGGTAGCGCCATCCTTGGGTTGGGGCGTAAACGTAAAATCCCCGACCGTAGCGCCTGGCGCACCAATCACTTGGAACTGCTTGTCGGTGCCCCGGCCCACGCTCACCACCGTCCCTTCAAAAAAACAGATGGACGGGTAAAGGTAAATGGCAATCATGTTGGGCAGGTTTGGGGAGGGTTTCACTGGTAAATCGTAGGGCGTTTTGTGGTCATAACCAGCGCAGGGCACTACTTCCAGTTGGCATTTCAGGCCGTTTGCCAGCCAGCCCTCACCATTCACCATGCGGGCATACTCACCGATGGTCATTCCGTACACGACAGGCACCTCGTGAAGTCCAACAAATGAGCTAAAAGCTTGCTCCAAGACAGGGCCGTCCACGTAGTGCCCGTTGGGGTTCGGGCGGTCTAGCACGAGGAGCTGGACATTGTGTTCGGCACAGGCTTCCATCACGTAAGCCAAGGTGGAGATGTAGGTATAAAAACGAGCGCCCACGTCCTGAATGTCAAAAACGACGAGGTCGAGGCCCGACATTTCAGCAGCACCGGGCTTTTTCTTTTCACCGTACAGCGATACGATTGGCAGTCCGCTGGATGGGTCTTTTCCGTCTTTTATCTTTTCACCGTCACTGGCTTCGCCCCTAAAACCATGCTCTGGCGCAAAAATTTTCACGATTTTGACATTTTGGGCCAGGAGCGTATCCACGAGGTGCCTTGCTCCGACCACCGAAGTGTGGTTTACGACAAGCCCCACCCGTTTGCCTTTGAGCAAATTCAAGTACTCGGCTGTGCGCTGGGCAGCTGGTATGGGCAAGCCGCTGACTTGGGGTTTCAACTTAGTTTCAGGCAAACTGTTAGCTGCGTCACGGCTTTTTTGGCCGCAGGCAAAAAACATGCAAAGAACTAGCGCTGGGATTGCAACAAATATTTTTAATTTTACGACCATTTTGTTTGATTTGCTTCGCAAACGGGTTAACAGTACATGGAAAACAAGTACGCCATAATAGACATCGAGACGACCGGAGGCCGGGCCGCTCGGGATAAAATTACGGAAATCGCCATTGTCGTCCACAATGGTACGGAGGTATTGGAAACTTTTGAAACCTTGCTGAACCCGGAGATGCCCATTCCCTATGGAATCACAGAATTGACGGGCATTTCGAATGACATGGTGCGAACCGCTCCCCGTTTTTTTGAAGTGGCAAAAAAAATAGTGGAAATCACGGAGGGCG
>JALOMF010000388.1 GCA_025455635.1 Saprospiraceae bacterium
CAATGAAAACTACTACAATTCCGGCACCCATATCATCCCCAAAAGCCGCATCCATGTGCTGTCGGCCATCGGGCTGCTGATTCTGGCACTGGCCTGTTTCAATTTCATCAACCTCGCCACGGCGCAGGCTTCCCTGCGGGCCAAGGAAGTGGGCGTCCGCAAGACGCTCGGCAGCGCACGAGGGCAGTTGATAGCGCAGTTCATGAGCGAGACAGGCATCATCGTGGTGGCCGCTGTGGGGATGGGTGCGGCCTTGGCCGCAATGGCTGCACCGCTGCTCCGCCACGTCTCCGAAATCCCCGCCGAAATTCCGTTTCTCTCCAACCCGACTGTGCTAGCGTTTTTGGTAGCGACGGCGGTGGTGGTCACGTTGCTGTCGGGGCTATACCCGTCGTTGACTTTGGCAGGTTTTCAGCCCGTGAAAGCATTGCGGAGCAACGCCAGCAAAAGCCTGACGGGTGGTGCGGGCCTTCGCAAAGGGCTGGTAGTGGCGCAGTTCGCCATTGCGCAGTGTCTCATCATCGGAGCTATCATCACCATCATGCAGTTGGACTATATCCGCACACAGGATTTGGGCTTCAAAAAAGAACTGGTTTACGGTTTCGGCTTTGGCGTGGATAGCCTGACGGTGCAGCGGCAGGCCGCCTTGCGGCAAACCTTGTTGCAAATACCTTCGGTAACATCGGTGAGCTTCAGCAGCGACCAGCCATTTTCGGGCAACACTTGGCAGGGCAATTTCCGCTACGGCGACCATCCGGAGGACGAGAAATTCAGCACCTCCATCAAAATGGCCGATGAAAAATACCAAGAAACTTATGGGATAAAAATGCTGGCAGGCCGCTGGCTCGCCCCATCCGATACGATGAAGGAGGTGGTCGTCAACCGCACGATGCTGCAAAAGCTCGGCGTCCAAAACCCGCAAGACGCCGTTGGGCAGGACTACCTACTTTGGGGCAGCCGCCAACTGAAAATAGTGGGCGTCACCGAAGATTTCCATACCCATTCGTTCCGGGAAGAACACATGCCTTTGACCATCACAACCGAAAAGGAATTCTATTCGGAGGCGGGCATTCAAATCAGGGCGAGCAACCCGGCAGCCACCGTGGCCGCCATCCAAAAAGCCTTCGACGAAGTGCTGCCAGAGCAGGTATTCGAAGGCCGCTTCTTGGACGAGAGCATCGCCCGTTTTTACGAAGACGACCGCCGTTTGGCCACCACCTGCAAGGGTTTTGGGCTGCTGGCCATCCTCATCTCCTGCCTTGGCCTGTTTGGTCTGGCCACCCACGCCGCACAGCAGCGGGTGAAGGAAATCGGGGTGCGTAAGGTGCTGGGCGCCACCACGGCTGGCATCGTGCAGTTGCTGTCCAAGGACTTCCTGTTGCTGGTCGCCGTGGCGCTGGTCGTGGCCTCGCCGCTCGCCTATTTTCTGATGGAAAAATGGCTGGAGGATTTTGTTTACCGCATTGACATCAAATGGTGGGTGTTTGCCTTGTCGGGCGTGCTTGCGGTAGTGGTGGCGTTCTTGACCGTCAGTTTCCAGAGCATCAAGGCGGCGCTGGCGAACCCGGTGAAGAGCCTACGAAGTGAGTAGGCTCGAAATCCCGTAACGAAGGTCGGGATGAAGTCATTGAGAAGCGAATAACAATTCAACTATCAAGCAAAATAACAATTAAATCATGTTCCAGAATAATTTGAAAACCATCGTTCGGGGGTATTTTAGAAACGGCTCCTTTACCATACTAAATCTCTTGAGTTTGGTCATAGGACTGTTTGTTGCGAACATAGCTTTCGACTATATCCGCTATGAATTCAGTTTCGACAAATTCCATGAGAATGCTGACAAGCTGTATCGCTTGGCATGGAATTACCGTTCTCAGGACTACTCGATTGTGATGTTTGAAAACGGTTCTGATTCCAGTAAGCAAATCACCCAAATTGAGGCGTTGAAGACTATTCTAGGCGTTGAAAATGCCGCCCAGTTCATTACCTCCGAAGCTTTGGAATATATTGAGCACGAGAATAAACGCATACAAGAAAAGGATTTTTTGACCACCAATACCCCCGCTGCCTTTGTGGAGATGTTCACTTGGAAATTGAGGGGAGGCAGTTTTCAAGATTTCGGCAATGGTTCAAACAAAGCCATTCTTACGGCTTCTACGGCTGAAAAACTATTTGGCAAAAATGGGCTGGATGACCCCTCCATATTTTCAAAGACCATAAAAATCGGCAACGAAAACTATGCTCTGTCGGCAATTATGGACGATGTGCCCGCCAATTCCCATATACCGTTTAATGTGGTATTGAACAAAAAGAAAATTGACTATTGGGGAAGCCGCATCTATGTGCAGGTGGCGGAAAACTTGGATTACAAAGCGGTACAGGATAATATAAATGCCTCCATCAGCCTGATAAATTCTAAAATAAAGAGCGACCCTTTGTACAAATCGCATTTTCTGCAAGCAATCACTGACATCCACCTCAAATCCAATATACTCTATGAAATGAAACCGCCTGGCAAGTCTATGTATATTACGTTAATCGGCCTTTTTGCTGTATTTATCCTATTCATAACCTTGTTCAATTACGCCAATTTATCACTGGCCATACAATCTAAAAAAAGCAAGACCATTGGCGTAAGGAAGGTATTGGGTGCCCAGAATTTGACCATCTTTATGCAGCTTGCCTTGGAGGGCGTTTTGTTGAGTTTGATTGCGCTACCAATCGCAGCAGCCTTGAAGTCGCTTTTAAGGCCGATTTTCAACAATATGATGGGTACTGCCATATCGAAAAGCCTTACCGATTCGCCAGAAGACCCGCTGTTTCTGCTTGCATCAGCGGTGTTGATTGGCTTTATGGCCGGCGTGACGCCAGCACTGTATTTGTGTTCAAAGAAAATTTTGCACCTTTTTAAAGAGGATATAAAGCAAACCCAATTCCAATTCTTCCCAATTCGCAAATACCTGATTGTCAATCAATTCGTGATACTTCTCGGCATCACCTGCGTATCATATTTTATTTCAAAACAAATTGAATTCATAGAGAAAAAGAACCTAGGCTTCCAGAAAGAAGGCATTGTTTACGCTTATTCATCCATTGACAAACAAGACCTTTTCCAAGAAAAACTGCGACAGTTACCTGAAATAACGTCGGTGGGAAACGGCTCTATGTTCGGGATTAATAGCTTCAATAAAATGACCTATAAATTGCCGGATAAAAGCGAGGTGTTTGACGATGCCCAGCAGCTTTACCTTGATTATGAAGCATTGAAAATTTATCAATTGGAGACATCGCTGGATAAATCTAAAATGGATGCCAATGGGGAACAACCCGTCATCACGCTGATTAACCGCACCGCAGCTGAAAAACTGGCAAAAGTCCAAGGCAAGCCCGTTGATGAAATTGTTGGGACGACCGTCATCACAGAACCGGAATACATCGCCGAGGATGGAAAAGTGGGCATACCTTTCACCGTGGCAGGTATTTTTGAGGACATCAACCTGTTCTCCCTGCACGAAAAAATAGAACCGTATTTCATCACCATTAGTCCTAAATTGAGGATGGATGGCCGCAGCATCATTGCATATAATCCTGCACAAACCGAACAAGTGCTTGCCAAAATCAGTAGCATTTACAGCGAATTGAACGAGTCTGTCCCACTGGAATTAAGTTTTTTAAATGACAATATTGCGGCCTTGCACAAACAGGACAGCCAAACCGCTGATTTGCTTTTTTATTTTAATTTAGTAGCAGTGCTGCTCGCTGCGATTGGCATTATTGGCATCACGCTATTCATGGTTGTGGCCCGCAAAAAAGAAATAGGCATTCGCAAAATATTGGGGGCGTCGCCATTTGCCATTATCAAGACAACCATTAACGAATATGTTTACTTTATCGGAATTGCATTATTGATTAGCTATCCATTGGCCTATTATAGCATTAATAAATGGCTTTCAAACTTTGCCTATCATATTGACATCCAGCATTTTGTAATGGTGTCAATAGGCTTGGCGGCATTTTTAGTCACGGCTATACTGGTGGGCATTATAGCCTTCAGGGCGGCACAGGCGAACCCAGTTGAGAGCCTACGGAGCGAGTAGGCTCTAAATCCCGTACCGAAGGTCGGGTTGAAGTCGTTGCGAAGCGAATAACAATCAAGCCCTGTCTGCCGAACAGGCAGGAATTCAACAATCAAGCAATTCAATCCATGTTCCAAAACCACATCAAAATCGCCTTCCGCCGCTTGGCGAAACACAAATCGTTCAGCCTGCTCAATATCATGGGATTGGCCGTGGGCGTGGCCTGCTCTTCGCTCATCCTGCTTTGGGCGCAGGACGAATTGAACTACGACCGCTTCCACGAAAAGGCCGACCGCATCTTTCAGGTGATGACCAACCAGCATTTCAACGACAAGATTTACACCTTCGGCTCCACGCCCGGCCTGCTGGCGGGAGCCTTGAAAGATGAACTGCCCGAAATTGCGCAAGCGGCCCGCATGAGCTGGCCCACCGATTATGCTTTCTCGTTGGGTGAAAAAAGCAGCTACGAGTCCGGGTACATGGTGGACAGTTCGTTTTTTGACATTCTCAGCTTCCCGCTGGTGGCTGGCGATGCAAAAACGGCGCTTCGGGAAACCAATTCGCTCGTCATCACCGAGCGCATGGCGGAGCGTTTTTTTGGAAAGGAAAATGCGCTGGGCAAAACCCTCAAGGTCAACAACCAAGACGAGTTCAAGGTGACGGGCGT
>JALOMF010000389.1 GCA_025455635.1 Saprospiraceae bacterium
AAATTCATGTTCGAGACTTACCAGCGGCTGGGCGACACCAAGCCAAGGTTTATTAAATTATTGGCAAAACAAGCACGAAAAGGCCGGATGCTGGGCATGGTATTGCACAGCAACGTAGCGGCGGAATCCATGCGTGGTGCGGGTTTTCCTTCGGAAAAACTGCTGGTGCTGCACAATGGCGTGGACAATTCGGATATGTTGCCCGTTTTAACAAAAACAACTGCGAGGCAAAAATTAAAGCTCGACTTAAATGCCCGATACGTGGTTTATACGGGCAATATGCAAAAGAATAAATGCGTGGAAGCAGTGGTGGATATTGCGGCATTTACGCCTGAAATAAACTATCTTTTGGTGGGCGCAAAACCCGATGATATGTCCCGTTTAACTGACTATTGCGAAGCGAAAAACGTAAAAAACGTGGGCCTAGTGGAGCGCCAACCCGTGAACATGGTTTCGCAGTACCTCTATGCCGCCGATGCGCTCATCATCCCGCCCGCCGCTGCGCCCATGCAGTCCTTTGGCAAGACGGTGCTACCGTTCAAGCTCTTCCCCTATTTGGCCGCAGGCCGCCCCATCATCGCACCCGACCAAGCGGATATGCGGGAGTTGTTGCGCAGCAACGAAAACGGCCTGCTCGTGCCGCCCGATGCGCCGGAACAGAACGCAGCGGCCACCCGTGCACTGTTTTCCGATGAAAAAACAATGGAGAAAATGGCAGCCAACGCAGCCGAAACTTCCCGCTCCCTGACTTGGGACGCCCGTGCCCAAAAATTCAAATCATGGCTGGCGGCTATTTGAGAAATTCACTCAACTGATTGAACAACAGCGTGTTGTGACTTGGCTGCTTGGCATCCCGCACGGCCAGTTTCCCTTTTTTGTCAAAAATCAAATAGGTGGGCAGTGCGAGGTTTGCGCCATCGCCGAACTGGTTGATTAGTTCGTCCCGAAGCGGCAGGCTGGCCAGCACGTGGTGGCCGGTGAGGTGTTTGTCCTGAATGACTTTTTGCCACCTCGCCAGCCGTTCTTCGTTGTCCACCGAAACGTAGAGCAGCACGATGTCCTTGCCTTTTGCGAATTTGTCGAGCGGCCCATGGTGGCCAAACTCGAACATGCACGGGGTACACCAAGTCGCCCAGACGTCCATGTAAACGACTTTGCCACGGAACCTGGACAGCAGGTCTTTTAAGCTGTTGATTTCCTCGTCTTGCCCTAGGATATGGATGCCGTCGGCAAATTCAACGACTGGCTCGACCGTAGTTTGACCATTTTGCGGAGCATTATTGCCCAGTAATTCGGCCAGCACCGGGTTGAACTTGCTCTCCGGGAAATCAGCCTTGAATTTGTCCTTCAGTTCCAACAAAATCGGCTCGTGCTTTTCGAGCAAGGCGGCAGCGGCGTAAATGCCCGCCGACGCATATTCCTGCACTTCCGGCTGGAGGTATTTCCAAATCAGGCGGTCATATTCGAGGAACTGCTCGCCCCGCTCAATATCCGCATCCGCAAATTCGCTGTCTTTCATAAAATCTAGCTGGTATTCCCGAATGTACTGGGCAAGGAACACCAAATACCACTCGCTCACTGCCGCAGCACGGTTATCGAGGCATTCCTTGGTCGTCATTTTTTTCCAGTAATTGCTCCATCCAGCATCGAATTGGTAAGGGTTTCGCTGGAGCGCCGCTTTCCATTGCATATAGGCCACACTCCCAAAAATACTATTGTAGTACATCGTGATGTCATTGGCGACGGCCTGTTCAAAGGCTTTGGAAAACCCGTTTTTGGCTGCTTTTTTCAACAGTTTTTGCTCCGATTCGAGGTAATCGGTCACTTTCGTCCAGGTTTCCTTCGGCGATTCGGTTTGGTTAAAAAATGAATTGTAAATGCCCGATAATTGATTGCCGCCTGTCAGGTCGTAGCGTTGGAGGCTTTGCAAAAAAGCGTTTTCCTCAGCCAATGGGCCAGTGAAGCGCAGGGAATTCGGGAAGTCTTTGAGGTCAGCGGTCAGCCCGTCCGGCTCGTCGCCCGGCTGCACGAATGCCCTGACCTTTTGCCCCTCGATTCTCAGCAGCAAGAAGCCAGCCGAAACGCCATTCAGGTCAATTTCAAATTGACCATCCTGCCCAATCAGCACTTTTTCCGGTCTGTTGGGCAAATATTGGCCCTCGAATGGGCGCTCCACAAGCAGGTAGCCAGCCTTCGCATTTTCAAGCTGGCCAACAAAGCGCTGCTGGGCAAAACTGGTGAAGAACAACAGGCAGAAGCCCAATGGAAGCCATTGTTTTTTCATTTGCTGATTTGTAGTCGGGAAATTCATTTCCCGATGAATTATTCATGTCGGGAAATAAATTTCCCGACTACAAAACGAACGCAATTTTACACTAAAAAGATATGACACAAACCACGCAAGTCATCGTGGAAGAAACTAACCATTTCAAAAACACCAGAATATTGCCGGAACAATGCCAATTTTGCCCAAACAATTCAACCACAGATGTCCGAAAAAATCTCCTGCGATTTCCTAGTCATTGGCGGCGGCGCTGCCGGGTTCTTTGCGGCCATCCGTGCTGCGGAGGCAAAGCCCGATACCAAAGTCATCATCCTCGAAAAAGGCCGGGACGTGCTGCAAAAGGTAAAGGTTTCGGGCGGTGGCCGCTGCAACGTCACCCATGCCTGCTTCGACGCCAGAGAACTGGTGAAAAACTACCCACGGGGCAGCAAGGCGCTGCACGGCCCGTTCAGCCGCTTCCAGCCAGGGGACACGATTGGCTGGTTCGACCAACGTGGCGTTCGGTTGAAAATCGAGGAGGACGGGCGCATGTTCCCCGTCACCGACAATTCGCAGACCATCATCAACTGCCTGACGCAAGCTGCTGCCAAGGCGGGCGTGGAGGTGCGCACGGGGGAGAACGCAACGCAGTTTTCACCACCCAAAACGCCCGGCGGCACTTGGCAGGTGGCTGCGCAAAGCGGCCACGTTTTCCAATCAAAAAACCTGATGGTGGCCACGGGCAGCAGCCCCCGCATCTGGGAACTGCTGCGGGAACTCGGCCACCGCATCGTGCCTGCCGTTCCCTCGCTTTTCACTTTCAACATCAAGGACAAGCGGCTCACCGACCTCATGGGACTCTCCGTGCCCTCAGCCGCCGTGCGGGTTTTGGGTGAAAAACTGAGCGCCACCGGGCCGCTGCTCATCACGCACTGGGGCATGAGCGGGCCGGGCATCCTGCGGCTGTCGGCTTGGGGCGCCCGCATCTTGGCGGAGAAAAACTACGCCTTCGACATCGAAGTGAGCTGGCTGAACTACTCGCCGGACGAAATGGCGGAGGAACTGAACGGGTTCAAACTGGCGTCGCCCAAGAAGTTTGTCACTTCGCAATGCCCCTTCCCTACCCTGCCCCGCCGCCTCTGGGAAAGCCTGGTGGCCGCCGCTGGCATCGCCACCGACCTGCGCTGGGCCGATTTGGGCAAGGACAAATTGCGCAAGCTGGCCACCGAACTGGGCGCTGGGCGCTATCGGGTCAGCGGGAAAAGCACCTTCAAGGAGGAGTTCGTGACGGCAGGCGGCGTGGACTTGGACGAGGTGAACTTCAAGACCTTCGAGAGCAAGCTGCATCCCGGCCTCTACTTTGGCGGCGAGGTGCTCGACATTGACGCCATTACGGGCGGCTTTAATTTTCAGGCGGCTTGGACGGGAGGGTGGCTGGTGGGGACGGCGGTGGGGCAAACTTGAAAAATTCAGTGCTTAAACTCGCCATAATCACAGGATATAGCGAATAATTTTTACCAAAGCAATAACCCCAACTGTTACCCCGGCAACATCTATCACTGCGCCAATCGCCGTACCCGTATTCTTTGGCTTGTTGGTTTTAACACCTATCTTCATGTATTCAATGTCTGCCAGACTAACTGCCAAATGTTTTCTAGTCCCCTTAATATCAAGCACTAAGACCAACTCTAAGGTACCATTTTCACCAAGAAATTCATCCGTTCCTACATAATGGCCGTAAACTGTCTTTTTTTGCTTCCTTACCAATTCCAGCGGAGTGTCAATGGCTAATGTATCCAACAAATCTTTACTCACCAACCTAGTAGGCCGTTGTTTATTCCTTTCTTCGGCGATATTGCCACCAATGACCGTACCTGCTACCGTAAAACACGACGACAGCAAGCAATTGGCACAAACTAATAGGATAAAAAGAATTTTGTACATTTTAAAATTTCGCTGCTGTGAAGCATAAATATAACACGCTCGGCATATTGCAATATGCGCATTTAAAAATATGCCACGTACATGATAGTAAATCCCGATAAAAAAAAGCGACCGTGGGATTTGTGTTCCACCGGTCGCTTTTTTAAACCTGTATAATTTTTGGTAGTTTACTGAATCACCACATTATCCACCCGGTAGCTTGAAGTCAGGCCAGTGGTGCCGCTGCCCACATACTTGAAGCCGATGGCCACTTTCTGGCCAATAAAATCCGAGAGGTCAATATCGCCGGAAGGAATCCATTCGTGGTCAACATTTGGCATACCTGCAATGGTAGCCGTGTTGATTTCATTCCAAGTGGCGTTGAGCGGGTCGCAATCAAAATCATTGGAAATCCACACGGAGAGGCCATCGTGTGTCCAGAATGCTTTTGCCGTTTCAAAGGTCAAAGTCATCGGGCCAGTGATGTCCACGAGCGGTGTCACGAGCCAAGCGGCCATGTCAGGTGCTGTGTCGTTGAAGGCGGTGGCT
>JALOMF010000390.1 GCA_025455635.1 Saprospiraceae bacterium
TTTGCCAGAGAGCGCTTGATACCTCATGCTTTTTCCAACCTTGGGCCTAGTCTGGCCGTAGGAGATGTAAACGGCGATGGCCTGCAGGACTTTTTTGTGGGTGGGGCAAGTGGGCAAGCAGGTGCCGTATTTATCCAGCAAAAAAATAGCAGTTTCAAAAAGGGCACCAGCGCAGCTTTTGAAGCTGACAAAAGCTACGAGGACATGGGCTGCCTGTTTTTTGATGCGGATGGCGACAAGGACGCAGACCTGTATGTGGTGAGCGGGGGGAGTAGCTTTGAAGCAGGCGCTGCTTTATACCAAGATAGGCTTTACATCAACGATGGCAAAGGTGGGTTTACCAAAGCCCAAGCTGGTGCCCTGCCTACCATTACGGCAAGCGGCTCCTGCGTGGTGGGCAATGATTTTGACAAAGACGGGGACATGGACTTGGTGGTAGGTGGTTTGGTGACCCCAGGCCGTTATCCGACGGCTCCACAAACTTTGGTCTTGCAAAACGAAAAAGGAAAGTTCACGGAGGTAGGCGCACAGGTGGCACCGGATTTAGCGAAAATCGGCATGGTAAACGATTTGGTTTGGGCCGACCTCGATGGTGACAAATCCGAAGAACTCATCGTAGCTGGCGAATGGCTTCCCATCACTGTTTTCAAGAATAAAAATGGTAAATTGGAAAATTCCACGGCAGCTTTCGGGCTGGAAGCCAGCAACGGCTGGTGGAACTGCGTTCAAGTGGCCGATATGGACAAGGACGGCGACCTTGATTTAATCGCTGGCAATCTTGGATTGAACACCCGATTAAAAGCAACCAGCGAAAACCCCATACAGCTTTATGCAGCGGATTTTGATAAAAACGGGAGTTTCGACCCGGTGATGACATACTGGGAAAACAGCCTTGAATTCCCAATCCCACAACGGGATGCGATAGTTAAGCAGATGCCCGTTTTGAAAAAAGATTTTGTTTACCACAAAGCTTACGGGCACACAACTATTCAAGACTTGCTGGGTGCATCAGCCTTGAAGACGGCACAAAAATTTGTTGCAAAGCTTTTCGCAACCAGTTTTTTTGAAAACAATGGGGGCAAAATGACAGCGAAGCCCTTGCCAATGCCTGCCCAGCATTCCACCTGCAACCAAATCGCAACCGGTGATTTCGATGCGGACGGGCAACTTGATTTGATGCTGGTGGGAAACAGCTACCACGTTGAAGTTGAATCGGCGAGGTACGATGCTTCCAACGGTACTATCCTGCTAGGAGATGGGAAAGGAGGCTTCAAGTGGTCCCAAAACCGACACAATGGATTTTGGGCAGCCAAAGAGGCGAGGGATTTGGTGAGCCTTGACTTGGCCAACGGCAAAAAACTGTATGTTGTTGCCAACAATAACGATGTGCTGCAAGCTTATCTGGGCAAGTGAAACGAAGGGAAACAAGGCCATTTTTGGTTAATAATATCCAAAACCTGCTTGAATTTCAACGAAAAGCAACAGCTCGCACGTTCTTTGTTTCCGAATAGGATTCAAATCAAGTTGAGCTAAGGAAATGGCAACTTTTCCGGCCCGACGTCAAAAACAACCATGCTGTTTTTATGAAAAAGAGATTCATACCATTGGCACTGCTCATGCTCACGGTTTCAATTGCGCAAGCTCAACTGAAAGGAGCGCTGGACAAGGCAAAATCCAAAGTGGAAGATACCGTGAAGGGTGGCGGACTCAGCCAAGACGAAATAGGCAAAGGACTGAAAGAAGCCTTGGACAAGGGGGTAGGGGAGGCAGCCGATTTTTTGTCAAAAGAAGACGGCTATCTCAAGAGTGCCTACAAAATTGAACTGCCCAGCGAAGCACAAAAAGTAGTGAAAAAACTGAAGATGGTGCCTGGCTTCGAAAACGTAGAGGCCAATCTCATCGAGAAAATGAACCGAGCTGCCGAAGACGCAGCTGTGAAAGCGAAACCGATTTTCTTGAACGCCATCAAGTCAATGACCTTCAAGGATGCCATGAATATTTTGATGGGCAACGATGATTCGGCTACCCGGTACTTGGAAAGCATGACGTTCAAACAGCTTTACAGCGAGTTCATGCCCATCATTCAGACTTCATTGGATAAAGTTGGTGCCCGGGAGTACTGGCGGACTGCTGTGACTGCCTACAACAAACTTCCCTTGGTAGAGAAGACCAACCCCGAACTTGACGACCACGTGAACCGCAAAGCGTTGGACGGCATGTTCAAATTGGTGGAGAAAAAAGAGGCAGGCATCCGCTCCGACGTCAGCTTGCGTAATTCAGATTTGCTGAAAAAAGTATTTGCCGAGCAAGATTCTAAGCGCAAGAAATAAGCGTTTTGATACGGATGAAAAAAGCTGTGTGAAATTGGTTCACACAGCTTTTTTTATTTTGATTCGTTTAGGCTTTGTACCCGGAGCGTTCTAAATTTTTCAATCGTATTTATGAAATATTTTCTTTCCTTGATTTTCGTAGTTGCCGCCTTCAACCTCACCAAGGCGCAAAATGCATGGCAACTGATAGAAACTGAAGATTATTCCATTGAGTTTCCTTCACAACCCATCCACGAATCACAATTGGCCCCATCCGAAATCGGTGATTTAAAACTGGACATCAGGTTGTTTGAAGTGGTAGAAATCGAGCAGGACGACAATTATGTTTATGGCATCATCAGTACGGAGTACCCAGCAGGAACTGCCCACTCGGATGACAAGCCGGCACATGCCAGTATTTTTGAGCATGCGGTAAACGGGGCGGTAACAAATGTGGACGGTAAATTGCTCTCCAACAAGGAAGTTGAGATAAATGGCTATCCTGGCCGTGATTTCCGAATTGATTTTCAAAATGGGCTTGCGGTGATAAGAATGAAAGCGTACCTCGTAAAAAACAAGCTGTTCATTTTACAAACCATCTGTGACCCCAAAAAAGAAGGCAATATTTCTGCCGAGCGTTTCTTCTCTAGCTTTAAGTTAAAATAAAGGCCAACTGAACAATCATTTTATTTGGGTGATTCCGAGGGCAGTTTTTCAGAATATTCGCTAAGTATCTGAAAATAATCGTTATATCGTTTTGTGAGCACAATGCAATATTAATGAATGTTTGTTTTGCTATTTTTGGTCATTGTTGTAACTATCAGCACTAAATTTGCACGTGTGCCAAATTTTGACTTGTTTTACGCCAGTTTTGGTACCGCTACGGAAAAAAGAATTTTTGAATCCCCAATCAACCCTAAAAACTCCATTGCTCCTCTACATTTCATGTAAAGCACTTCCTCTTCTCTAGTTTCCATGAGACGCATAACCAAGCAACAAGCGACAAGATTTCTTTGAAAAATACCTGAGAGACTTTAAGAGCATTTCTAACTAATGCGCACCTGTTAATGAACAGGTGCAACTGAATTACTTTAAATCCTGATGATGAAGTACATTTTTACAACACTATTTATCCTTGGTTTTTCGATTTACCCTCTTCAAGATTTGTTTGCACAGTGTGGCTCGCCTTGCAGCACGCCAGTGGAAGCATTTGATGTCAACAGCGCCTGTATCATGCCCAGCCCACAAGCCTTGTCATGCTACCAAGGAGCTACACAAGCAAGCACACCAGTCTCGCTTCCGCCTTTCTGGTGCTCAAGCGTTGAGAATAACCAATGGTTCGGGTTTATTGCAACATCACCAAACGCTTCTTTTGAAATCGAAGCACTTAACTGCCAAGCAGGTGGAGCAATTCAAGCAGCTTTGCTTGAAACGTCAGATTGTACGAATTTCAACTTTGTTTCCCCTTGTTTGGGTGATATTCCTTCTGGAACCACTCAAATTTTGGCCAACAACGTTCCATTGGTGGTTGGTCAAACTTACTACCTAATGATTGATGGTTCAGCAGGTGCACTTTGCAATTTTGCCATCAATGGTGCTACTTCTATCACGTCAGGACCTACCGAAATTTGTGTTCCAACGGCCACAAATTCGCTTTACACCACCACAAACCCTGCTAACTGGTCAATATCCCCACCAGGTGCCGGTAATATCATTGGCAACGCAAACGCCAGTACCTCAGCGCTGGTAAACTGGACTACGCCCGGTACGGCAGAAATATGTGCATTGAATGCCAACTGCCCCAACATCCCACCTTTTTGTTTAACCGTCACAATTGGTGAATCGGTTCAAGCAACACATTTCCATAATCTTTGCTTTGGTGAATCAGTCGAATGTGGAGGTATGACCTATACTTCAGCTGGCACTTTCAATTCTAATGTTCCGGCACCTTCTGGTTGCGATAGCTTCATAACTTGTATCGTTACTGCCGTTCCAATTATCAACACACCAGTTCAGATTGTTAACCTTTGCGGGCCAACTGAGTACCAGTTTTGCAATGATTCTTATAATTATTCAGGGATATACTCTGCTGTTTGCGAGAGCTGGCAAGGTTGTGACAGTACAGTGAATGTCAACTTGACCATATTCGAACCAGTGGCCGTGATAAGTGACCCTGTAGTTTTAGGTTGCGGAGCAAGTGGGTCGCAAATACTCGATGCGTTTGGCTCTACACCTGCCTTGCCTCCTAACCTCACTACTTACCAATGGACTGGCCCAGGAATCGTCGGTGCCACGAATGCAATACAATGTCAAATCAATGAGCCGGGTGAGTACTGCCTTACTGTAACCCACAGGAAACCAAACAATTCATTCAGTTGCGAAAAGGCCGTTTCCATCGATTCGTACAGTTCGGCTCCGGCGTCGT
>JALOMF010000391.1 GCA_025455635.1 Saprospiraceae bacterium
GATATAGGCCGGTACCTTATACAAAACATAGGGCTTGCCTATAAGCATGATTTAGGCAAAAAGAAGCTGCAGCACCATTTCTCGCTTTCTGCCGTCCAGCCCATTGAAAAATATGCCAGCTCCTATGATTTGACGGTAAATCCAGGCTCACACCGCATACTCGAAGGGGATTTCCAAGACAGTTATGGGCATAACAAGCTGCTCTTGGGCGTGGAGTACAGCCCACAACTTTTGCTGCACACGCACAAACGGGTGTATTTCAGCCTCGGCATGG
The DNA here is from genome assembly GCA_025455635.1 of Saprospiraceae bacterium. Lineage (GTDB taxonomy): Bacteria > Bacteroidota > Bacteroidia > Chitinophagales > Saprospiraceae > UBA6168. Next base: position 275 of record JALOMF010000391.1, read on the forward strand.
TGTTCAATTATACACGGGGCAATCTGGCCGTTGGCCGTGCAACCGTCAACAATGGCCGCACCACCTATTATGGCGGCATGATACAGAACTTCAGCAAAATCGGGATTACAGCAAGCATGGGTTTTCAGGGGAGAAGGAGTGCGCTTGACCTATAAGAGCACTTGCTTTAAGGAGATATTGAAAAAAATGAAAGAGAAACTGAAATATTGCTCAAAAAAATTGGTTAAATAGGATGATTTCAATTCCACCACCTACATTTTCTGCATATTCGACTGCAAAACCTTCAATTTTGTTAGCAATAACATTTTTAGTCCTTTTTAATTCGAAAATGTTCTCTCAAAGCGAAATCGGTCTTGGATTCCACTTTTCCCCCCCTGCCAAAATCACCTATTCTAGCAACGCTTTTGTAAAAATAAAGCCGCTAATTACGCCTGCTTTTTCATTGTCGTACCGAAAAACCTGGAAAACTGCGCGCCAAAAAGAATGGTATTGGGAGGCAGGTGTTTCTACTTTTGGGTTAAACTATAACGTACAAAACTATTTCAATGACACAATGACAGTATGGGGGGAGTTCAACACAGGGGATATTGGCTATCCAACCATTCTATTCGAAGTAGGCAGAAAGTTTAAAGAATTTGGAAAAAATAAAAAATCTCAAGTTGGGGCAGGCATAGAGAGTGGATTAGTCGTTATTCAGACACTAGACGGACTTATCTCAAAAAATTTTGGAATCATATTTTACAATAGTAAGGCTCCTTCCCCATTATTCCTGAGATTGGGAGCAGATTATTCCTACAAATTCAAAATATTTAAAAAAATCCCGGCACGACTTCAACTCTACACTAAAATAACGCCGCAATTGGTTACGAGCGGTAGTCAATACATCAGGGACAAGGTGACGGGGGTTGTGAAGGATGACGGGACTTATAAACTAAATGCATCTGAAATAGGCATAAAACTTTATACCAATATCAAGAAGGAGCATTTTGATTTTGATAAAGACAGCAGAGGCAAAAAAAACAGTGCTGGCCGACAAGGCCCTAGCAAGTATAGGTTTTCATTAGAAGGCCAGTATTTTATCCCGCCAGCAACGGAGTATTTTATCCCAAGGGTTGACAGCTTCTCATTATCTGGTTCAAAATTCAGCACTACGAATCAGATAGGTGCTAAAATGGAAATCCTGAGTGCAAAAAAAGAGGGTTTGGCTACTATTTTTGGCATCGGTTTCGGAAAAACCACCACCACTACCAGATTTAGCGCTATTTCCTCATTTACCACGGACGGCAATATAGTGGACACTCAAAATGGGAGCTATATGGGGCTTTATCTTATGCCGAATTTAGGATTCAGCGTTAGGCATCGAGCAAGAAAATCAACATTCAGCCATACGTTTTCAGCAACATGCGTGATACCAATCACCAATGGAAATGAAAATATAATAGTACTGGAAAAAGCATATTACTTAGTTCCTCCTCACCTAGTGCCGAATACCATCTTTGAGGGCACCGTAAGCCCCAATTTTGGCAACGTCTATTTCGGGGCAGAATACCAACCAGAGATATTATTCCGATTGGACAAAAAAGTGTTTTACGGATTAGGCATGGTATTCAATTATACAAGAGGCGTTGTAGGTCACGGCCTGGCCAAAGTCACCAATGGGAATACCACTTATTTTGGCGGAATCACACAAGGATTTTCTAAAATTGGGTTATCTTTTAGGGTAGGGTTGAATGCTTATGACCCTAATTTATGAATGGTTGCCCATATAGCGCACACCATGACATCCCCTTAATCAAACAATCAAGCAATCAAGCAATCCAACAATTGAATCTTTCACGCAAACAACAACCGATACAATTCCTCAATCTTCCCAATCGTCTTTATCTCGATTTTATAGCGTTTGGTGTCCAAGCCCTTGGTGTTGTATTTTGAAATAAACATCTGCTTGAAGCCCAGCCTATCCGCCTCCTGAATCCGTTGGTCAATGCGGCTGACCGCCCTGATTTCCCCGCTCAAGCCCACTTCCCCAGCGAAGCAGGTATCCTTGGTGACGGCCACGTCCTGCAAGCTGGAAATCAGCGCCGCCACGATGGCGAGGTCAATCCCGGGGTCTTCCACCCGGATGCCGCCCGCTAGGTTCAGGAACACGTCGTTTTGTGAAAACGGAAAGCCGCCCCGCTTCTCCAGCACCGCCAGCAACATGCTCAGGCGGCGCAGGTCAAAGCCCGTAGCCGTGCGCTGCGGCGTGCCGAACACCGCCGTGCTCACCAGCGCCTGCGTCTCGATTAGCATGGGTCGCATGCCCTCCATCGTGGCGGCCACGCTGCTGCCGCTGAGGTCTTCGTCCGTTTGCGACAGCAAAAGTTCGGAGGGGTTGGAGACTTCCCGCAGGCCGCTTTCTTGCATTTCATAAATGCCCAGCTCGTCGGTGGAGCCGAAGCGGTTTTTCAAGGTGCGCAGAATCCGGTAGGTGTAGTTGCGGTCGCCCTCGAACTGCAGCACCACGTCCACGATGTGCTCCAGCAGCTTGGGGCCGGCAATGGAACCGTCCTTGGTGATATGCCCGATGAGGAAGACGGGGATGTTCGTCTCTTTTGCGAAGCGCTGCAAATCGCCAGCACACTCCCGCACCTGCGAGATGCTGCCCGGCGTGCTGTCAATATGCGGCGAACTGAGCGTCTGAATCGAGTCAATGATGACCAGGTCGGGCGCCAATGCCTGCGCATGGCTGAGGATTTTGGAGGTGTTGGTCTCGGTGAGCAGGTAGCAGTCGGACACTTGGCCACCGAGGCGGTCGGCCCGCATCTTGATTTGCTCTTCGCTCTCCTCGCCGCTCACGTAGAGGATTTTGGCTTTGATGCGCAGCGCCAATTGGAGCATCAGCGTGGACTTCCCGATGCCGGGCTGCCCGCCAATCAGCACCAACGAGCCGCTCACGATGCCCCCGCCCAGCACCCGGTTCAGCTCGCCGTCGGTGGTCACGATGCGGTGGGTATCGCCCGTTTTCACCTCAGGCAGCAAAATGGGCTGCGGGTCACGAGCGCTACCGCTGGCCCCTTTCCAAACCCGGCTGCGTTCTTCCGGCGCAGTCTCTTTTTGCACCACCTCTTCCACGATGGTGTTCCACTCACCACAACTTTGGCAGCGGCCCATCCACTTGGGCGAGGTGGCGCCACAGCTGTTGCAGACGAATATTTTTTTTACTTTATTCAAAATGCGCTATTTGAACCTTTCTGATTTTTTCAAACTTGAGTAACGTGTGCAAAATAACATGTCCATTTGGGCGGTGTCTTTTCGACGCTGACTTCGTTGGCGAAACAGTTGCGCAGCGCCGCTGTGCGCCTGTTCCGCCGCCTTGTCATCGCCAACAATACCCTCGCCGAAAAGGACATCTTATTTCGCACACGTTACTGAAAATGCAGGATGTGTAGCTTTTCCTCCCGTTCAACAACAGTTTTTGCCCACTCATCATTTTTTGCATTTCAAAATAACACGAGTATTATAAATTCGCACCACGCAGTTTTCTAGTATTTTTTTTGTTGAAAAAAAATTTCAAAAAACATTGTGACCGAATTTTGTTTCGTCGTCATAAACACGCAAATCCGGAAGGCAAACACAGAAACCTTTTAACTTTAAAAACAAAAGGGCTTGTCCCTCCAAGATATATGTAGATTGTTTTCATTTGGTTTTTTGGGGTTATACAGGGTGCAACATCGTTGCGCCCTGTTCTTTTTTATTGGGTACTGTCCCGCTCAAAACCTTTGATTATCTCCTCTGGTGACTTGCCCAGGTTCCCCAACAAAAATTTGGCATCGTCCGCAAAATCATCGTTCGGGTATTTTTTCAAGAAAGCTTCGTAAGCGAGCTTGGCCTCGTCGAGGCGTTTCAAGTCATTGTCGAGCGTGAAGGCCCGCATGAACATGGCGCCCACCGCCTCTTTGCTGTTTGGGTAGTTTTTCTCGATTTTGGTGAAAATTTCGAGTGCCTTGTCGTATTGCTGGAGCAGCCTAGCCGCTTCGCCAGCTTTGACCAGGTGCTTGACAGAAGCGCTGTCTTCCGGGAACGCATCAGCGTACAAGACCAAGGCATTTTGCAGTTCAATCAGCTTTTCGGGCGCAGGCTGCGGTTGTGCCCCAATTTCTTTTTGCAGCACTTGGATATTGGCTGACATTTCTTCTTTGCCGGGACCAGACTGGCAGGCGGCCAGTGCTGTGATTAAAATCAGTGGAATGGTGTTTTTCTTCATAACTTTCCGATTTGGTACAGTTGTTTATTTTTGTTTCAAGGGGCGAAGATAAGCCCTAGCCAAGCATTCATTTTTTCTGTACATCTACTTTCTCATAATTAAGTAGGTCATTGAAATTAGTTTAAATTTCGATTGAAATCTAAGTTGTTCAAAATCAGCGACTTGTGCCTCGTAAATCGTAAATCCAAAATCGTAAATCTACTTAT
>JALOMF010000392.1 GCA_025455635.1 Saprospiraceae bacterium
CCCTCAAATGGCTGGTTTTGCTGACGATTGGCCTCGCCGCCATCAACACGGGCTTCTCGCTCATGGACCCCATCCTGCTGGGCAAGCTCGTGACCCTCGCCAACGACCACCAAACCACGGGCGCAGCCTTCGACTGGGACAAGTTCTTCTGGAGCTTTGAGCATGTCGAGCGAAAGGGCAAGGACTACCTGCAATTGGGCGTAGTCTATCTCCTGCTGGCCTCCATCTCGGTGGCGATGGTCAGCCGGATAGCCAAGGCGTTCCAGGACTACGGCCTCAACCTCATCATCCAGAAGTTTGGGGCGAAGGTGTTCACCGATGGCCTCCAACACGCCATGAAGCTACCCTACCAAGACTTCGAGGACCAGCGCAGCGGCGAGACGCTCTCCATCCTCACCAAAGTCCGCTCCGATGTCGAGCGGTTTATGAGCAGTTTTATCAATATACTTTTAGGCGTATTGGTAGGTGTGGTTTTTGTATTTGTATATGCGTCTATTTATATTAATTGGCGCATACCCGTGGCCTATATTTTCGGCATTATTATATTGACTTGGGCCACCAATAAATTAAGTAAAAAAATTAAAGCCATTCAAAAGGACATCGTCAAAGAAACCACTGCCCTTGCTGGCTCCACGACCGAATCGCTGCGCAATATTGAATTGGTAAAAAGCCTCGGACTCACCACCCAAGAAATAGAACGATTAAATAAAAACACCTATAAAATTCTCGGCCTAGAACTGACCAAAGTTAAACGCATACGCAGTATAAGTTTCGTGCAGGGCACGATGGTAAATACCCTGCGGCAAATCATATTGTTCATCATCATGTGGCTGATATTCCGGGATGAAATGGAGGCCGGGCAATTGGTCACCATGCAGGTGTTCTCGTTCTTCATCTTCGGCCCCTTGCAGGAAATCGGGAATATCCTGCTCTCGTACCGGGAAGCAGAGGCTTCGCTGAACAATTTCAACAACCTGATGAACAAGCCGCCGGAGCCAAGCCCGGCCAGCCCCAAGCCCTTGGGCGACATCGAGACCCTGACCTTCAACAACGTGGTGTTCCAGCACAAAACAGCCAAGCACAACGCCATTGACGACATCAGTTTCACCGTGAAAAAAGGCGAAACCATTGCCTTCGTAGGCCCCAGCGGCAGCGGCAAGTCCACCCTGATGAAGCTGATGGTGGGGCTGTACCGCCCAAAGCAAGGCCATATCCTCTACAACCACCTCGACGAGAACGAAATCAATTTCGATGATTTGCGCAAGCAAATCGGCTTCGTCACGCAGGACACCAACCTGTTCAGCGGCACCATCCGGGAGAACCTGCTCTTCGTAAACCCCACGGCCACCGAGGCCGACCTGCAATTGGCGCTGCAACGGGCCAGCTGCAACGGCCTGCTCGCCCGTGCCGAAAACGGCGTGGACACCATCATCGGCGAAGGCGGCCTCAAGCTCTCTGGCGGTGAAAAACAGCGCATCTCCATCGCACGTGCCCTGTTGCGCCAGCCAAAACTGCTCATCTTCGACGAGGCGACCTCTGCCCTCGACTCGCTGACCGAGGAGGAAATCACCGACACCATCAAGGACGTGTCCATGTCGAAGGCGCAGGTGACCATCCTCATCGCACACCGCCTGAGCACCATCATGCACGCCGACCGCATTTATGTGCTGGAAAAAGGCGTGATGGCCGAGACGGGCACCCACGAACAGCTTTTGCTGGAAAAGGGGCTGTACTACGCCATGTGGCGGCAGCAGATTGGGGAGCGGAAGGGGTAAATCAATGCGCATGGGAAATATTTTTAGACCAGTCTAAAAATATTTCTCAACATGCCTATATTTGCGCCGTTTCCAATTCCCTGCAATCCATGAAATCGAGCATCGCCGCATTTGCCATCGCCCTGCTGGCCGCTACCCGATTGGCGGCACAACTCCAAACCGCACAACTTCACTGCGAGGTAAACACGGAGGACGGCCCCCTACCCTTCGCTACGGTCTCGCTGCCGATGCTGAACCTCGGCGGCTTGGCGGACAGCCTTGGCCGGGTCGGTTTCACGCATTTGCCGAATGGCGAACACGAAGTCGAGGCGTCGTTTGTCGGGCATTTTACCCAAAAAAAATCGGTGGTGATAGAAGCTGGCCAGGTGGCCAAGCTCGTGTTCCAGCTCTCGCCGCAGACCCTCGAAACGGTGGTCGTGACGGGCACGATGCGGGAAATGCGCCGCTCGGACAGCCCCATCCCGGTGGACATCGTGTCGGCGAAGCTCTTCCTGCGCAACCCCACGCCCAACCTCTTCGAGTCGGTGGCGATGGTGAGCGGGGTGCAGCCCGTGGTGAATTGCAGCGTGTGCAACACGGGCGACATCCACATCAACGGCATGGAGGGCAGCTACACCCAAGTGCTCCTCGACGGCATGCCCATCGTGAGCGGGCTGGGCACGGTGTACGGCCTCATGGGCATCCCCAACAGCCTCATCGAACGCATTGAGGTGGTGAAAGGCCCGGCGGGGGCGCTCTACGGCTCGGAGGCGATGGCCGGGCAAATCAATATCATCACCAAAAACCCGCTGAACGCCCCACGGGCTTCCCTCGATTTTTTCACGACAAGCTGGGCAGAGGCCAACCTCGACCTTGGGCTGAAATACGCCCTCGGCAAAAAAGCCGACGGCCTGCTGGGCGTGAACGGCTTCTGGTTCGACCAGCCCTTCGACAAGAACCAGGACGGCTTCACGGACATGACCCAACAGAAACGCCTCTCGTTTTTCAATAAATGGCAGTGGAAAAGGCCAGCCAACAGGCTGGCGCAATTGGGCGCCCGCTACGTCTGGGAAGACCGCTGGGGCGGCCAGACCCAATGGACGAAGGCCGACCGGGGCGGCGATGTGGTGTACGGCGAGAGCATCTACACCAAGCGCCTGGAGCTGTTCGGCACCTACCAGCTGCCGACCCGCCTGCCCGTTTATCTCCAAGCTTCCTACAACCACCACGACCAAGACTCCTACTACGGAACCATGCGCTACGATGCCCAGCAGTCCATCGGTTTTGCGCAAGCCTACCTCGAAAAACTGCTAGGGCGGCACCAGTTGCTGGCGGGCGTGGCCTTGCGGCAAACCATTTACAACGACAACACCCCGGCCACCCAAACCGCCGAGCGCACGGCGCTGCCGGGCATCTTCGTGCAGGACGAATGGAAGCTGGACGCCCGCAACGACGCCCTGCTGGGCAGCCGCCTCGACCTGCACCCGGAGCACGGGGCCGTCTGGTCGCCACGGGTGGCGCTGCACCACCGCTTCAACGACCGCCAAAGCCTGCGGGGCAGCCTCGGCAGTGGGTTCCGGGTAGTGAGCCTTTTCACCGAAGACCATGCGGCACTGAGCGGGGCGAGGGAGGTGGTCATCGCTGAGGCGCTGAGGCCGGAGCGCTCCCTGAGCGGCCACTTGAGCTACAGCCTGCGGGTGCCCACCGAGTCGTATTTCCTGAACCTCGACGTCTCGGCTTTTTATACCCATTTCTCCAACCGGATACTGCCCGACTACGACACCGACCCGCAGAAAATCATTTACGCCAACCTCAAGGGCAGCGCCGCTACCCGTGGCCTCACCCTACAGGCCGAGTACTCCGACGGCCTGCCCTTGCGACTCTTGGCGGGCCTGACTTGGATGGATGTTTTTCAGAAAAATGAGGATGGGGAGAAATCGGTGCAGCTACATGCCCCCAGGTGGTCGGGCACTTGCTCCGCCAACTACACCCACCCGGCCAGCCGCCTAGCCCTCGACCTGACGCTGAACTGGTTCGGGCCGCAGCGGCTGCCCACCGTGCCCAACGACTTCAGGCCGGAATACGGGCCGTGGTTCGCCCTGCTGAACCTGCAAGTCTCCCGAAAAATGAAGCATGGACTGGAGCTGTACGGCGGCGTGAAAAACCTGCTGGACTTCGTGCCGAAAGACCCCATCCTGCGCCCCTTCGACCCCTTCGACCGGGCGGTGGACGACCCCGTGGGCAACCCCTTCGGCTATACCTTCGACCCTAGCTACAATTATGCGCCGATGCAGGGCGTACGGGGCTTCGTGGGGGTGCGGTGGACTATGTGAACGGGGTAAAAAAAATCCGTGTGCCTCAAAAACACACGGATTCAAAAGATAAACAAGGAGTTGGAGGCATTTTACTGCACTATCACTTTTTCCAACAGGTAACGATTCGTGCTTGGCTCAGTTATTTTCAGAAAATAAGTGCCATTTGAAAGGCCAGTTAAACTGAGCGGATTTTGACAGCTAGGCTGAGACACCAACAATTTGCCCGTCAAGTCAAAAAGATTCATGCTGAAATCGTTTGACTTATCGGCAGATACGTAAAGGATGTCAGAAGCAGGGTTAGGAAAAATCTTTACCTGAACACCAGCTAGCTCATGGGTGCCTGAAATGAGGTCGGCTCCATCGCAATCTTCGTCAATGCCGTTATTGGCAATTTCATTGGCATCTGGATTGATGCCTGCGTTGTCGTCATCACAATCAGTCTCAGCCGTGAATCCATCACTGTCAACGTCAAAATAATTGACGGTAAGGCCAGTGACCGTAGCACCGATATTGCCAGTGACTCGCAGGGTATCTTCAAAGTACAAAAAATCAAATACCTGAGAAGGTTGGCCATTCAGGTTGCCTTCAAAGAAATAGCTGTTCCCGATAGGGTCGAAATAATGCAGCCCTTCATACAGCTCG
>JALOMF010000393.1 GCA_025455635.1 Saprospiraceae bacterium
CTGGAGCATGATTTCAAACTTCGTCTCCGTCGTACTGGTGTCGGCGCTCGGCTTCGCAATATCGTAGTTGGCCGTCCCGTCGGACAGCACGATGACGTTGATTTCCGGTTTGTCCAGCGTGATGGACTGGATATTGAGCGGCACTTTGCCGAAGTTCCAAGCCGACCAGAAGTCCACCGTGATGCGGGCCGATTCGCCAGCGGCCAGTTTCACCCCTTCGAATGGCTCGATGCCCGTGACGGAGTAGTCGTTCAGCCCGATGCTCACGCTGGGGAAGCTGCGCAGGAGCGAGATGTCCACCCCGGAGAAGTCCACCTTGGCGTTGAGCTGCTCGTTGGCGGTCTTCTTGACCTGTTCGAGTATTTCATCCTTGAAAAAGAAGGGGATGGCGACGAGCGCTGCGATGAAGAGGAGCAGGAAGATGCCTACGATGAGGAATATCCTTTTGAACAATTTTCCTTTGGTCATTTTCTGAATTTTTTGCTTGATGCTTTTGAACGGCGAATTTGCACAAGCCGCATGGTTTTAATCGCTTGATTGCAGTTTTTGTTTTAATGGACGGGTAAAAAGATGTTCTGGTTGGTTGAATTACACATTTGGAGGATTGGACACAGATTGGACTGATTGGACTGATTTATAGATAGTCGCTTTTAAAATGATGAAAAAAATTTGCCAACAGCAGTCATTAACGAGAGGAGGGGTTATCAAACCCCGGCGTTCCGGAACATCGGGGCTTGATAACCCCTCCTCTCGATGGTGACTACCATCAATTTCAAATACGTTCATCTATAATCTGTGACAATCTGTTTAATCAGTTCAATCTGTGTACCCTCCTCTTCGCACAGCCGCACGAAGTTTTTGATTTTAGCTCAAAAGCATTTACCAATTTTGCCTTTTCAAAATACCGAGCACCCTTTTTTCATGCAAGACCCAACAACTACGACCATCGTTAAAAACGACCAGCGCACCGTCCGGGCATGGGTCATGTACGACTGGGCCAATTCGGTCTATGTGCTGTCCATCACCTCGGCCATTTTCCCGGCCTACTACAATTCGGTGACGAAGGTCAACGGCTCTACCATCGTGGAGGTGCTGGGCATGAAGTTCCAGAACACGGGCGTTTATTCCATCAACCTCGGCCTGGCTTTCGGCATCGTGGCGCTCATTTCGCCCTTCGTCTCCTCCGTGGCCGACTATATGGGCAACCACCGGGCGTTCATGCGGTTTTTCTGCTACCTCGGCGCACTGGGCTGCATCGGCCTGTTCTTTTTTGACTCGGCGCAAATGATTCACCTCGGCCTGGCGGCAACGCTGGTGGCCACGGTCGGCTATGCGGGCAGCATCGTTTTCTACAATTCCTACCTGCCCGCCATCGTCACCGAAGACCAGCTAGACAAGACCAGTGCCCGTGGTTTTTCGATGGGCTATTTTGGCTCCACGCTGCTGCTCATGGCCAGCCTCGCCCTCATCTTGAACAAAGACCGGTTCGGCGTCACCGACGGCACCTTCATGCCCCGGCTGGCATTCCTGCTCACTGGGCTTTGGTGGCTCGGCTTTTCGCATATCACGTTCAGCCGTTTGCCACGCAGTATTTATAGTAAAAAACAACACGGCCACCCCTTGCTCAACGGCTACCACGAACTGCAAAAAGTCTGGTACTCCCTTCGGGAAAACAGGCAGCTGAAGACCTTCCTGAGCAGCTTTTTTTTCTACATCATGGGGGTGCAGACCGTCATGTTCATGGCCTCGTCCTTCGGTGAAAAAGAGGTGGGGCTGGGCATGACGCAGCTGATAGTGACCATTTTGCTGTTGCAATTCTTGGGCATTGGCGGAGCCTACCTTTTCGCTTGGGTCTCCAAAAAAATCGGCAATTTTCAGGCGCTGACCATCGCCATCATTGCTTGGATTGGCATTTGCCTGGGCGCTTTTTTCATCAAAACCCCCATGCATTTTTACGTAGCGGCCTTCTTCATCGGCCTCGTGATGGGCGGCATACAGGCGCTCTCCCGCAGCACCTATTCCAAGCTCATCCCGCAGACCGAGAACAACGCTGGATACTTCGGCTTTTACGACGCCACCGAGAAGCTGGCCATGATGTTCGGCCTCGTGATGTGGGGCTACCTCGACGACCTGACAGGCAGTATGCGCAACTCGATTTTTGCGCTGTTCGTATGGTTCGTGGTAGGGCTGGGGTTCATGCTTTGGGCGATGAAAAACGCTTCAAAAGCACCTATCGTCAAAGGGGTTGGAAGTGCGAATTAATTTGATAAAAATAACTTGAACCACGTATCAGATACTACCAGTAGTCCCAACAGCAGCAGCGCTGCGAAATATTTGTAGAGTTTTGTGACGAACCCATTTCAAGGTGCAGCGCACCGCAATATTTCGGTGCGCTGTACCTTGAACTAGTGGTTAACCAATTAGCTACAAATATCTTGCGGCGCTGCCGCTGCTATCCGAAACATGTTAAAATGATTTGAAATTAAGCACCCCTAACCTTGCAGAGCTTGTTCTTAATAGCTGGAAGAGGGGTCGGAACTGAGGTTATCACCATGAAAATACCAACACAAGGCCGCCCCCCCGCCGACATCCTCGCCGAAATGAAAGCCGCCAAATCGGGCGACACCCCTTGGAAAACGGGCAAGACTTGGACGCTCCAATACCACGTGGACGACGAGCACCACGAGCTGCTGCTGGCGGCCTACGGCCAATATTTCGACAACAACTACATCAACCCGTTCCTTTTCAAGAGCATTTTGAAAATGGAAAAAGAAGTGGTGGGCATGGTGGCCGACCTACTGCACGGCCCCGAAACCTGCCTCGGCACGATGACCTCCGGTGGCACGGAGAGCATCCTGTTGGCCGTTTATGCCTGTCGGGAATGGGCGAGGAAGCACCGCCCCGGCATCGGTCAGCCGGAAATCGTGGCGCCCAGTACCATCCATCCGGCCTTCGACAAGGCTGCTCACTATTTTGGTTTGACGCTCCGCAAAGCCGAGGTTCAGCCCAGCAAGGAAGCCGACGTGGAGGCCATGCGTCGCCTCATCAACAAAAACACCGTGCTGTTGGCGGCCTCGGCACCATCGTTTGCGCATGGCGTGCTCGACCCGATTCCGGCCATCGGCGACTTGGCGAAGCGGCACGGGCTGCTGTTCCATGTGGATGCCTGCGTGGGCGGGTTCATGCTGCCGTGGGTCGAAAAACTGGGCAAATCGCTGCCCGCTTGGGACTTCCGGGTGCCTGCCGTCACGTCCATGTCCGGCGACTTGCACAAGTTTGGTTTTGGGGCAAAAGGCGCATCGGTCGTGCTGTACCGCCATACGCAACTGTTTGAAAATCAGGTGTATGTGAACACGGAATACAGCGGGGGCATCTTCGCCACGGCCACCATGCTGGGCACAAAACCAGGCGGCACAGTGGCAGCGGCTTGGGCAGGCTTGCAGCATTTGGGACAGTCGGGCTACCTCGAAAATGCCCGTCGGATGATGGCTGGCTTTGATAAAATAAAAGCTGGATTGGAGGCGCAGCCCGAACTGGAAATCATCGGGAAGCCCTGCATGAACATGCTCGCCTACACTACCCGCCGCAACCAGCCGGATATTTACGCCATCGCCGACTACCTGGAGAACAAGGGCTGGGTCGTGGACCGGCAGCAGCACCCGCCGAGCATTCACCTGACGGTTTTTCCCTACAATCTCCCGGTGATTGACGACTATTTGGCCGATGTGCAGGCTGCCATCGCTTGGGCAAAACAAAACCCCTCGGCCAGCGGCGAGGGCAACGCCGCCATGTACGGCCTCATGGCCCGCATCCCGCTGCGGGGCATGGTGCGGGACAATGTGCGAAAGGTGTTTTTGGAGCAATACGGTACTAGTGCCACAACGGACGCACCCATTGCGGAGCGAAAAAACACCCTACAACCGCCCAAGTGGATGGGCTGGCTGAACAGGCTACTGGCCCGGTTGGGCCGTTGAACCATGCTACATCAATTAGATGCCGTGGCACCCTCATTGAAATGAATGGTCACGACGGAGTTTTCGCTTCCATGCTTCAATGCCCGCAGCAGGCCCGATTGCCTGCCGGCTTCGGTGCAGTCGGCCTTGAGCAGTGAATACGGCTCGATGGTCTTGATGAAATTGAAGGTTTCCATGGAACCATCAGGATGCAGCACCTCCGTCCTGAAGCGCAGCTTTTTGGTCTGAGGCGAGTCATTGACCAGTTTGATGCAGAGCAGGAGGTTGTCCTTCAAGCAGTCTTGGATGTCGTAAAAAATCCCGATGCCATCTTGGCGGTGGAGCATCGTCCAGGGATTGACGACGGGGTCGCCCGGTGCTGTTTTTACAGGACTTGTAAATGAAATGAAGGTGGTGGCTAGCATGGCTGCCACGAGCGCAAAGCGCTGGTTAGTGTTTGTAAAAATTGACATTGAGAAGGATTATAATAATTCAAGCCCATTTGCTTTGGGCAAACTTAAATAGCCAATCTGCGCCCATGCTTGGGCGACAATACGATACACTGATGCTAATGGAATGTATTAAATCAGCTAAGACTGCGTGATGGGATAGACAAATCGGTTGGGAAGGAATTAATCGCCTTGTTCATGGCGTCTGGTAGGACAAATGTAATTCACCCGACTATTTCTCAAAGTATAAATAACAAGAAAATTATCAGAAGCGGTGATAATCAGCATGAAACCGTG
>JALOMF010000394.1 GCA_025455635.1 Saprospiraceae bacterium
CAGCCGATGTCCGGCTTCGCTGCGTCCCGCTCCGTTCCTATCAAATCAAGGAGGATGCCCGGCACGGGTAAGGCCATCTCCTCGGCCACCGAGAGGGTGTCGAGTTGGTAGTCGTCCTCGCTTGTGTCAAAAAAGAGGGCGTCCTGCGTACTGGGCGTCAGGCAGGCGTTGCAGTGGTCAAAAAAAGTGGGGACGCCCGTGTTCTCGTCCAGCAGTTCGTCCACCCGCACGATGCAGTGGTCAAACTGGAAATCCATCGAAAAAAAGTCTTGGCCTTGGTTCCCGGTGAAGTCCGAGATGTTGATTTCGTCCCGTTTGGAACCGTAGATGATGCTGTTGGCGAAATTGACCCGCAGCGGGTTCACCAGCACCGAGCTACAGTCCTCGTCGGCACAAATGCCGTTGCCGATGCTGAGAGCGGCGGCGTCGGTGCCGTAATTGGCGAGGGTGCAGTAGGTGAAGTCGTAGTCACCGCCAAACGCAAGCTGCACCGAGTGGGTGCCGTTGTTGTAAAAAAGGCAGTTTTCGGCCTGTACCTCTGCATGGTAGGCAAACAGCCCGACACCCGACGTGTTGAACACCTGCACGTTTTTCATCGAAAGCTCGGCGGTCGAGTCCACGTACAGCCCGAAGAGCGAGTTTTTGATGATGCTATGTTCGATGACGTGCTGCCCGCTGCCCGCCCCGAATATGATGCCCGTCCATTGCCCCGCAGCGTCGCCGAAGCCCTCCTCCAAACGGTCGCCCTCAAAAATGACGGGGTTTTCGGCAGTGCCCTGCACGTTCAGCCGTCCGTTTTCCAAGAAAAACAGCCGCCCGGAATTGTAGATGATGTTCTCGCCGCTGGTGGGGTCGGGCACCCTCGATAGGCCGCCATGCACATGGATTTTTGCCCCTGCGGGAATGGTCAGGGTGCAGTCGTCGAAGGCCACGATGCCATAGATGACGTAGGGCTTGGGGTCGTCCCAGATGACTTCGCTGCCGCCGCAGGAGTAGAGCGTGATGCTGTCCTTCGACCAGCGGTTGGGGATGTAGTTGGCGTTTTGGCCCCAGGCTTCTAGGGTCACGTGCTGCACGTTGCCGTTCGTCTCAAAGCGGATGGAATCATACACAAAATAGGGGCTGCTGGACAGCGGGTCGTCGGGGTTGATTTTCACTTCCACGAAGACATAAATCGAGTCCTTGGGGTAAACAACCACATCCTCGTGCGAGTCGCCGGGCACACCGTCCACGTTCAGGTTGAACTTAGATTGCTGATTACCAACGAGTTGTATTTTTGAAATGCGGATGCTCTCCTTGTGCGGATTATAGACCCGGAAAAAGCGGGTATCGCTGCCCCGTTCCGTGAACACGGTGTCGAAGCGGAGCGTGTCCACCGAAAACTCCAGTTGGTCGCCGCCGTCGGTGGTGAATTTCTCCTCCTTGTTGCAGGCAGTGACGAGCAGGAGGGCGAGCGGAAATGCGAGGAAAAAATATTTCATCAAAGTGATTGGTGACTGGTGATTGGTGATTGGGGCGGCTGTTCTAACGAGGAAACATGAAATTTGATTTGAACGCTGGTTTTATTTATCATTCTTCGCAAACCTATCATCCGTCATCGCCTCCAAGAACGCCTTCAAGTCGGCCTTTTCCCATTGGGTCAGGTTCATTGGCTTCGCAAACGTCGTGTCCCGGTTGATGGCGTCCGGCACTACCCTTGAGGGGTCGTTGTAGAAATCAATCACTTCGTCCAAGGTTTTGAACTGGCCATTGTGCATGTAAGGTGCGGTGAGCGCCACATTGCGCAGGCCCGCCACCTTGAACTTGCCGAGGTCTTCGGGCTTTTTGGTGATGGCGTAGCGGCCCACGTCGTTCAGGTCTTTTCCATTGAACAGGCCGACGTTTCGGAACTCGTCGCCCGTCATGTCAGCCCCGAAGTGGCAGTCGAAGCAGCGGCCTTTCCCGATGAAAATGTCCCGGCCACGGGCGGCGGCATCGCTCATGCCGTTGGGTTGGTCGTTCATCCAGCGGTCGTAGGGCGTGGCGGCGGTTTCGAGTGTCCGCACGAACTCGGCGATGGCCGTCGCCATGTCCTCCACATTGGCCGGACGGCCAAAAAGCTTTTGAAAAACAGGCGCATACACCGGGTGGCGGCGCAGGCGGCGCTCCACTTCGGGCAGGGTCATGCGCATTTCGAGGCTGTCTTGGATGGGCATCAGCACTTGGTCTTCCAGCGCCAGCACCCGTCCATCGAAGAAGAAATGCGAGCGGGCGGCCATGTTCATCACGCTGGGCGCATTGCGCTTGCCGAGCCTGCCGCCCACGCCGAGGCTGAACCGGGCCGTGTCGGCAAAGGCAAATTCGGGCAGGTGGCAGCTCTGGCAGCTGATGGTGCTGTCGAGCGAGAGGATGGGGTCGGCGAAGAGGCGCTGGCCGAGTTCGGTGGCGTCTTTTGGCTCGGTGGTGGAGAAGGCCAGCAGTAGTGCAGTGGCTGCTGAAAACAGCAACAGGATGTACGTTTTTTTCATCGGAAAATATTGGTCGGGCTGGGTCATTTAGGCCAGTGGGGCAAAGTTCGGTTTTATTGCACGCAGTGGCAAACGATGGGGGTCATGGTTTTTGCAAATGGAGGTGATTTTTGCAATGGCTCACTTTTTTCTCAAAACAAGGCATCCAGCATCCAACTACAGAACCGCTTGTGGGAGGTTTCGATTTTTGACTCCAAAATAATCGGCACAGCCCAAACCAATCCGCCAGCAGCGAGCATTTTCTTACCTTTGCGAACCAAATCCAGTGCTTCGATGAGGATGCCCCGATTCATCCTGCCCAAAGGCAGGCAAGCATTCACCATAAATCATTAACGACCGTGTTTCCAAAATACGACGTCATAGTAGTAGGCGCAGGCCACGCAGGTTGCGAAGCGGCCATTGGCGCAGCCAACCTCGGCTCCAAGGTGCTGCTCGTGACCATGAACATGCAGACCATCGCCCAAATGTCGTGCAACCCAGCGATGGGCGGCGTGGCCAAGGGCCAAATCGTGCGGGAAATTGACGCCCTCGGCGGCTATTCCGGCATCGTGACCGACCATACCGCCGTCCAGTTTCGGATGCTCAACCTCTCCAAAGGCCCCGCCATGTGGAGCCCACGGGCACAGAGCGACCGCATGATGTTCGCTGCCAAGTGGCGGCAAATGCTTGAAGCCCACCCCAACGTGGACTTCTGGCAGGACATGGTCGCTGGCCTCCTCGTGAAGAACGGCGTGGTCGGCGGCGTGGTGACGGGCATGGGCTTACAGATTGAAAGCCAGGCAGTTGTGCTCACGAACGGCACTTTCCTCAACGGCATCATCCACATCGGCGAGAAGCAGTTCGGCGGCGGCAGGGCAGGCGAAAAAGCCTCCACAGGCATCACCGAACAGCTCATCCAGCTCGGCTTCGAGGCGGGCCGGATGAAGACGGGAACGCCGCCCCGGCTCGATGGCCGCTCGCTCGACTACTCCCGCATGGAGGTGCAGGAAGGCGACAACCCTGCGGGCAAATTCAGCTACACGGACACGCCCCGCTTGGAGCGCCAATTGCCTTGCCACATCACTTACACGAGCCAAGAAGTACACGATATTCTGAAAGAAGGCTTCGAGCATTCGCCCATGTTTCAAGGGCGGATTCAGGGCCTCGGCCCCCGCTATTGCCCCAGCATCGAGGACAAAATCAACCGCTTCGCCGACAAGGAGCGCCACCAGCTTTTTGTGGAGCCGGAGGGCTGGGACACCTGCGAGATTTACGTCAACGGCTTCTCCAGTTCGCTACCAGAAGACGTGCAATTCAAGGCGCTCCGCAAAATCGTGGGCTTCGAGAACGCCAAAATGTTCCGCCCCGGCTATGCCATCGAGTATGACTATTTCCCGCCGAACCAGTTGAAGCTGTCGCTGGAAACGCAGTTGGTGAAAAACCTGTTTTTTGCCGGGCAAATCAACGGCACGACGGGCTACGAAGAGGCTGGTTGCCAAGGATTGATGGCGGGCATCAACGCCCATTTGGCCATCCACGAGCAAGAGCCTTTCATCTTGAAACGCAGCGAAGCCTACATCGGTGTGCTGATTGACGACCTCGTGAACAAAGGCACCGAGGAACCTTACCGGATGTTCACCAGCCGAGCCGAGTACCGCATTTTGCTCAGGCAGGATAATACGGACTTGAGGCTCACGCCTTTGATGGAAAAACTGATGGGCGACCAGGCAGACAGGTCGTTCGGCGTTGCCCCCAGCATTGCGGAGCGGATGAAAAAAGTGGACGACAAGCGGGCCGCCGCCGTGGAAATCGAGCGTTTTTTCAAGGAAACCAGCGTGACGCCCGACGTGGTCAACGGCTTCCTTGAAAGCGTAGGCTCGGCGCCCATTTCACAAAAAGTAAAGCTGCACGGCATACTCCTACGCCCCAACGTGGATTTGGACAGCCTGCGCACCGTGCTACCGGAACTGGATAGCTTCTTGAACCAATACGACGCCGATTACCTCAGCGAGGCCGAAACGGGCATGAAATACGACGGCTACATCAAAAAAGAACAGGAAATGGCCGACAAGATGCTCCGCTTGGAGGAGTTGAAAATCTTCGAAAACTTTGATTTCCAAACACTTACGTCCATTTCAAAAGAAGCCCGGGAAAAGTTGAGCAAGGTGCGCCCCCGCACCATCGGGCAGGCCAGCCGCATCAGCGG
>JALOMF010000395.1 GCA_025455635.1 Saprospiraceae bacterium
AAACAACGAGCGGAATATTGGAATTTCAGCCTTATTTTTCCACAATTGCTGCCTGACCGACAAGGATTCGGGACGCATTTCTATTTTTGGCCATGAAAAGCGATTACCTTCGCTGGTGCTTGCCGCTGTGCAGTATTTTCGGTGTAGGGCCAGCATCAACAAACAGTATGGAAAACAGGGTTGTTGATTTGTAAAGGTTTATCAATCAATGACTTGTGTGCCAGCAAAGCGATACACAAAAGGATTTTATGAAAGGAATAATGAAGCATTTATTTACAATTGGGCTGTTGTTGTCGGCCTTTCAGCTTTTTGCGCAGCCGGCCAACGACGACTGCCCCGGCATCGTTGACCTCGGCCCGGCCCCCATTTGCCCGCCCGATGTGATTTACAACAACCTCAACGCTACCACCTCCGACATTGGGTTTGACAATATCCCGCCTTGTTGGGTGGGCGGCATTCCAAACCGGGACGTGTGGTTTTCGTTCGTAGCCGTGGACACCATCCTCGACTACCGAATCACCGTAACGGCCTGCCCCGACCCAACGCTTGGCATTGACCCCATGCTCAACCCGCAGATTGCCATTTACCGGGGCGATTGTGAGTTCAACGGCTTGCAGTTGTTGGATTGTGAAACTTCTGAGAACGGCGATGGCTTGGTCGAAATTGACCTGTTCGGCCTCACGCCCGGCATCACTTATTTTGTTAGGATAAACGATTGGTCGGCTTCGGCTTCGCCCAACGATGGGGCGTTCAAGCTTTGCATTATCAAAAAGCCACCCGTCAACACCGTGGACGATGGCGGCTCTTCGGCTTGCAGCGGCACCCTCTACGATTCAGGAGGGCCTGACGAAGACTACGGCAACGATGAGAATTTCACCTACACCATTTGCCCGACAGAGCCGCACAATTGCATCAATTTCACGCTGGATTACTACAATATCGAGGCGTTCAGCGGCGATGCCCTCAATTTCTACGATGGACCTAACACCAGTGCTCCTTTGCTCGGCTCGTTGAACGGCGGCGATATAGGCCCAACCATTGGCGGAGTTTGCTATGCTGTGGCTGCGCAAAGCGGCTGTTTGACCGTACAGTTCATTTCCGATGGTGCTTCCAGTTTTGAGGGTTTTCAAGGCTTCTGGGAATGTACCAGTGACGAGTGCCCCAATATCCCTGAAATCGACATCGAGACTGGGTCATCCCCTGAAGACATTGTGGAAAGCGTGGTATCCGGCCAAACCAATGTCACCATCACCAGCATCGTGTGCGATGGCCAGGCACTGGGTGTTTTCGAGGCAGGCGTAGCCAATGATTTGGGCTTGGACAAGGGTATCTTGTTGAGTACAGGGCCTACGCCATTGGTGGCCAATCCAGGTGCTTTTATACTTTCAAATGTTATTGGAACTGAAGGTGATGCTGACTTGGACTACCTCTCCCAGCAAAGCGGCAACCCGCTTGAGTCTTTCGACGCTTGTGTGGTGGAAATGGACGTGTTCGCAGCCACTGACGAGATAACCTTCGAGTATATTTTTGGCTCCGATGAATACCCTGAGTGGGTAGGCGATGGCTTCAACGATATTTTCGCATTCCTCGTCTCTGGCCCCGGTATCACGGGCGACCCCAACATCGGTAACCAGCAAAACATTGCCACGCTGCCCGATGGCACGTTCATCCAGATTGACAACGTGAACGAAGCCTCCAACTGGCAATATTACCGCAACAACGAAAACGGGCAGAGCGTGGCCTACGATGGGTTGACCTCCGACTCTTTGGGCATCAAGAAAAGCCTCACGGCACGCATCGCAACCATTCCCTGCAATACCTACCGCCTAAAATTTGCCATAGCTGACCGGGGTGACGCCAGCTTCGACTCCGGCGTCTTCATCTCTGAAATCAAAGGTGGCTCGCCCCAGTTGGGCGTGAATTTCAATTCCGGCATTGAGTACCTAGCGGAAGAATGCGTGAATACCCCGGATGAAATCTTCATCAACTTAAACAATCCGGTGGACCAGCCGACTACCTACGACGTGGTGCTTTCGGGCACTGCAACACAGGGCGTTGATTATACCTTGACGTTGCCCGGCTCGGTCACTTTCACCACAGGGCAAGAAGTATTTGCCTTTCCAATCCAAGCACTAAGCGATGGCTTGGTGGAAGGCACGGAGACCATAATCATCCAATTGGTTCGGGACTTTGGCTGTGGCGCCACGGTGTTGGCTACCCTCGAAATCGAATTGCACGACAACCTCGTGGTGGAGATATTGGAAAACGAAATGGACACCGTGCTCGTCTGCGGCGACAACGGCGCCCAGCTCTCGGTGAGTGGTGGTCAGACCTACTTCTGGCAGCCGCCGGGCATCTTCTCCGACCCGAATATCTCGAACCCAATCGTGTCTCCAGACTCCAGCATGTGGGTGTCGGTGACAGGCAGCTTGGGCATTTGCACCGATGCCGATTCGATTTACCTGAATGTCATAAATCCTGAAATCAACATCATACCTGAAGGCGATTTGCTGACGATTTGTGAAAACGACAGTATTGTACTAACGGCTGTCAACAATGTCGGCAACAGCAATTTGGAATGGAGTTCTTTCTTCATCCCCATACCCGACCCGTCGAACCCAGTGTTGACGGTCTTTCCTCCAGCATTTTTCAATTTTATCCCGCTGACCGTTCAAGTCGAACTTGGCGGATGCATCGCCACCGACAATGTGACGGTGAACGTGGATGCATTCGACTTCCCAGTGGTGGCCAACGATACGACCATCTGTCAAAACTACAGCGTTGACCTTGGCACCGATATCATTGGCACCTCAACGACTTATGAGTGGACACCAAGCACCGGGCTTACACCAGACGGCACGGTCTCTGGGCCACTGGCAACGCCAGATGTGACCACTACCTACACGCTCATTGCTGAAAGCGCAACAGGCGTTTGCAAGGACACCGCCGAGGTGACCATCACGGTCATTCCTGTTGATTTGGAAATCCTGAACCCCGACACAACATTTATATGTATTGGCGAAAGTGCCACTTTGAATAGTACCAACACTACTGGTGGTGTGGGCGTGGTTTGGACACCGAATTTCTTCTTGACCCAGAACAGCCCCGAACAGGTCGTGGTGACGCCGCCTGTCAGCACTTGGTACTTCGCCACGCTTTCGGCTGGGGCCTGCACGGTGGTGGATTCGGTGCTGGTTTACGTGGACTCGCTCCCCGATTTGAGCATCATGGCTACTCCAGCGAAGGAGTCATACTGCATTGGCGAAGAAATCACTTTGACGTCTCCTACCTACGAACCGGGCAATTTCCCTGGCATCGAACTCATGTGGGACGCTGAAATACCCGGCGCTTTGACACCGGATTCGTTTTTAAACCTTGTGTTGAATGCCATCGAGACACATACTTATGTGCGCACGACGACCGTCAATGCTTGCACCAGTGTGGATTCCATTGAAATCATTGTGACGCCTGCCATTAACATCGAAATAGTGCCGGGGCTTGATACGATATGCCCAGGCGAGCAGGTGCAGTTTAGCATAAACGGGCCGGCAGAACTGACAGAGTTCAGCTGGGACCCAACGGATGATTTGAGTTGCAGTGACTGTCGAACCCCAATCGCATCGCCCGGCCAGACGACAACTTATACAGTTATGGCAGAGTTCGAGGGATGTCCAGTGAGTGCTTCTGCGCTGTTGTTTGTGCCATCGGGGCCGCTTTTTAATTTGGAAGATGCTTTTATTTGTCCCGGCGACCAGATTCAGCTCAATTCCATCAATAACCCCCAGGCAACGTATGTTTGGACGGCCTCCGATGGCAGTTTGAACACCACTGACCCAACGCCGACCGTAAGTCCGACGCAAGCAACGACCTATACCGTTACAGCCACGATTGGCGACTGCGTTGATACCGATATGATGACGGTGACAGTGGCTACCGATTTTACCCTGTCTGTGAATGATTTACCAGTACTCTGCCCCGGTGGTAGCGGCTCGACTTTGACCGTGACGGTGAACCCCAGTGGGCCAAACTACACTTATGTATGGAAGGATAACAATGGGAACCCCATCGGTACCAGTCCTTCGCAAATTATTTTTCCCGGCTCTACCACATCTTACACGGTGGAAGTATCGGATGCAAATGGTTGTTTTGAAAACAGCTTGAATGTTCAGGTCGAGGTTTCTCCTGTATTTACAGTAGATGCACAGCCCACAACAATTACCGTCACTGCTGGAACTGAAGTTGATTTGACAGGTACTGCCTCATTGCCCGGCATTTCTTTCACATGGACCGATGCTGCTGGTGCGATAATTTCTAATGAGGCGAACACCAGCGTCGTCACTTGCGAAGACATGGTTTATACCCTGACTGGTACCGATGCCAATGGATGCACAGCGGTGGATAATTCTAGCGTATTTGTGACTGAGGGCTTTAAAATTGACTCTATCGTGGCAATGGAGGTTACGGTGAACGATTCGACAGTTTACGAAGGAGAAGAGTATGTCCTTGTGGTTTATACGACGCCCGAAACCCCGCCTGGCTCCACCTTCAATTGGTTTGTAAATGACACCCTCGTTTCCACGACCAACGATACGATTTCAGCCATATTGAATGCGCCAGAAATCTTTGGGCCAGACAATGTGCGGGACGAACTGCAAAATGTTCGGGTCGAAATTTTGAATGAATCAGGTT
>JALOMF010000396.1 GCA_025455635.1 Saprospiraceae bacterium
CTTTTCTGCGCGCCATGGTGCGGCTAGGGCTGAATCGTCACAATGTGCCTGTGCTCGGAGTGCGTTCTGGTTATCGTGGGTTGGTGCGCACCGCGCGGGCGGTCGGCTCAGATCCTGAGGCGCTGGTGCAGTTGCAGCAGGAAATCCTCGCCCGCCCTGGCTTGCAGGGACTTATTCATCCACAGCAGTACTTGATCCAAATGGACCATGCCTCAGTCAGTGGCATCATGGGCAAGGGCGGCACCATGCTAGGCTCTGCCCGCTGCAAAGAATACCGAAGGTTTCGCTCCAATTCATCGGTGTTCTTGCTCAAGCCAACCGAGAAATCGAGGTGGATGACGGGGTATTTTTTCGAAAAATCCCATTGGTCTTCGATGAAAAGCCCTTTGAACAGGGCTTTGTTGCCCTCGAAGATTTCCTTTAAAGTATCGAGGAACAGGCTTTTGCCAAAGCGCCGTGGCCTGGATAGGAAATAATACTTGCCACTCGTTATCAATCGGTGCGCAATGGCTGTTTTGTCCACATATACATACCCATCTTGTATGATATGGCTGAGGGTTTGTATGCCGATTGGGAGTTTTTTCAACGTTTAACGAAGTCGTTGGTATAACGGTCAACCAAAGGGATGCGGCGAAAGGGGCAAATATGCCAGTTCATGCGCATTTTCGTCCAGGCCGATGGCTTTTGCATTGCGGATGTCATGCACGATTTGAATGGCAGTGGCCGCATCGTCCAGCCCAAAGCCGTTGCCGTTCAAGATATGCTGGTAGCTGGCCGTATGGAGGTCGGCAAAGCCTTCACTGAATTCGATTTCTTGCCCATCCACGGTGATGGAACGGTAGGTGCGGGCACCTTTCTCCCGGATTTCGGCGGGCAAGGTCTCGGCATTGATGCTCAAGAACCATTTCACCTTGGCTTTTTCCAAGACAAGACTACCGCTGGCCCTGTCATGGCTGTTGATGTGCGTGTTGTTTTCCTTCACTTCACCAAAAAGCCAAGTCAGCAGGTCGAAGAAATGCACCCCGATATTGGTCGAAATCCCACCGGATTTGCTGGTTTCCCCTTTCCAACTGGCATAGTACCATTTGCCCCTCGACGTGATATAGGTCATGTTGACTTCGTGCAGGGTATCAGCGCTTTCCGTTGCTATTTTTTCCTTCAAAGCAACCAGCGCAGGGTGGTGCCTCAATTGGAGGATGCTAAATACTTGCTTGCCCGTTTCCTTTTCCATCTCCTTCAGTCCCTCGATGTTCCAAGGGTTGAGGGTGACGGGTTTTTCGCAGATGACATGGGCACCAATGCGCAGGCCGAAGCGGATATGGGCGTCGTGTAGGTAGTTGGGCGAGCAAACGGCCACGTAGTCGAGGCTGGTACCGTTGCGCTTGAGCTTGTCCAAGTGGCGGTCAAAGCGCTCAAATTCCGTGAAAAAAGCCGCATCGGGGAAATAATTGTCCAAAACCCCCACTGCATCATGTTTGTCGAGCGCCGCTACCAAATTGTTCCCTGTCTCTTTGATGGCCTTTAAATGCCGAGGTGCCACAAACCCAGCCGCCCCGATGAGCACGAAGTTTTTCATGGCTTGGGCTGGGGGTTGATTGGCTGCACGTGGTTGCCTTCCACCAAGTGATACATGGTTTTGCTCAATTGGCAAGTGGCCAAGCCTTCGTGGTCGAAATAAAGGCGCTCGCCGTGGGCGCTCATCCAGCCGATTTGTCGGGCCGGGTTTCCGACTACCAAGGCAAATGCAGGCACGTTTTTCGTCACCACTGCACCTGCCCCGATAAAGGCATATTCACCGATATTATGGCCACAGACGATGGTCGCATTGGCTCCGATGGTGGCGCCTTTGCCTACCCAGGTCTTCACGTATTCGCCCCGGCGGTTCACGGCGCTGCGGGGGTTGTTTACATTGGTGAAAACCATGCTCGGCCCCAAAAAAACATCGTCGTCGCAGATAACGCCCTCGTAAATGGAGACGTTGTTTTGCACTTTCACATTGTCGCCCAAGATGACGCCGTTTGCCACGAACACGTTTTGGCCGAGGTTGCAGTTTTTGCCAATCACCACACCGGGCATTATGTGGCTAAAATGCCAGACTTGGGTGCCTTCACCGATTTTTGCACCTTCATCAATGACGGCTGTATCGTGGGCTTTGTAGCTCAATTTTTAAGGCGTTTTTAAAAGCTTGCGCAATGTGCTGGAGCAGGGCCTCGTCCATTTCGGTATGGATGGGCAAGGACATCACGGTTTGGCAAAGCTGTTCGGTGACGGGCAAATCCGCCCTTTCGCCCCAGAAAGGTTTGAAAGCTTCCTGTTTATAGAGCGGAACGGGGTAGTAAATCATGCTTGGCACACCGTTTTCCGACAAGTATGCAATGATGCCTGCCCTTTTTTCAGCCGGTACTTTCAGGGTATATTGGTGAAAAACATGCGTGGATTTTGGCTCCCTGACCGGGGTAGTGACGCCCGGTAAATCCCTGAAGGCAGCGTCGTAAGCTTCGGCAACTGCTTGCCGGGCGGCGCAGTAGCTGTTCAAATGCGGGAGTTTCACGCTCAAAATGGCGGCTTGGATACTATCGAGCCTGGAGTTGACGCCCAGTACATCGTGGTAGTATTTTTTGCTTTGGCCGTGGTTGGCGACCATCCTTATCTTCTTGGCTAAATCATCGTCATTGGTCATGATGGCCCCACCGTCGCCATAGCAGCCAAGGTTTTTTGCAGGAAAAAAAGAGGTCGTTCCAATATGGCCGATGGTTCCTGCTTTCTTTTTTTCGCCGCTGGCAAATGTGTAATCTGCCCCGATGGCCTGGGCATTGTCCTCAATCACCCAGAGGCCATGCTTCTTGGCCAAGGCCATGATAGGCTCCATGTCGGCGCATTGCCCAAAAAGATGGACTGGCACGATGGCTTTGGTTCTGGTGGTAATGGCCTTTTCGATGATGTCCGCCGTGACATTGAAAGTGTCAGGGTCAACATCCACCATGACAGGTGTCAGTTTCAGGAGGCCGATGACTTCTGCGGTGGCTACATAAGTGAAGGTCGGCACGATGACTTCATCACCCGGCTGAAGGCCGAGCGCCATCAAAGCTATTTGAAGGGCGTCGGTGCCATTGGCACATGCAATCACCTGTTGTGCGCCCAAGTAGGCTGCCAATTCGTTTTCAAATAGCTTTACCTGTGGGCCTTGAATGAATTGGGCGGACTCGATACAATTGAGAACAGCCTCGTCAATTTCAAACTTAATCTTCTGGTATTGACCCTTTAGGTCAACCATCTGGATACTGTTGTTTTTGACCTTTAGTGACATATTTAAATCACCATTCCCGCCGCCACCGTCTCATTCGTGCCCTCGTCCACGAGGATGACACTACCAGTGATGCGGTTTTTTGAATAACTATCCACGAGCAATGGCTTCGTTGTGCGAATAGAAATGCGGGCGATGTCGTTCATCCGCACGGTTTTGTCCTCCAGATTCCGGTGGAGGGTGTTCACGTCCATTTTATACTGGATTTCTTGTACGATGCAGCGGGCAGTTTGGGTGGTATGCCGGATTTCATATTTTCCCCTGGGTTGCAAAGGGCGCTCATTGAACCAACAGATGCGCAATTCGAGGTCTTGGGTCACATTCGGCTGGTTGTTTTCCCGCACAATCATATCGCCTCGGCTGATGTCAATATCGTCTTTCAACAGTATCGTGACCGACATTGGGGCGAAGGCTTCTTCGATTTCGCCATCGGCGGTGTCTATTTTCTCGATTTCCGTGGTGAAGCCCGAAGGCAAGACCATGACTTTGTCGCCTTTTTTCAGAATGCCGCCAGCTACCCGGCCCGCATACCCACGGTAATCATGGAATGCATCGTTGTAAGGCCGAATCACGTATTGCACCGGGAAGCGGGTGTCAATATGGTTGTGGTCGCTGCCGATGTGTACGTTTTCGAGGTAGTAGAGCAGGGTAGTGCCCTCGTACCAGTCCATGTTCTGTGACCGGTCCACCACATTGTCGCCTTTGAGGGCAGAGATGGGGATGAAGCTCACGTCGTGGATGTCCAGTTTGGAGGCAAAGCCTTCGAATTCGCTCCTGATTTTTTCAAAAACCGCTTGGTCGTAGTTCACCAAGTCCATTTTATTGATGCAAATGACCAAGTGTGGAATTTGCAGCAGGGAGGAAATGATGGCGTGCCTGCGGGTCTGCTCGACGATGCCTTGGCGGGCGTCCACCAAAATCAGGGCGACATTGGAAGTGGAGGCGCCCGTGACCATGTTCCGGGTGTACTGGATGTGGCCGGGCGTGTCGGCGATGATGAATTTGCGCTTTGGCGTGGAGAAGTAGCGGTAGGCTACGTCAATCGTGATGCCTTGTTCCCGTTCGGCTTTTAGGCCATCGGTGAGCAGGGCCAAATTGACACCTTCTTCGCCCCTGCGCTCAGAGGCCGATTTCACCGCCTCGAACTGGTCTTCAAAAATGGACTTGCTGTCGTAGAGCAAGCGGCCTATCAAGGTGCTTTTGCCGTCGTCAACGGAACCTGCGGTAGAGAATCTTAGTAGTTCGGAATTCATGGTGGATGTTGGCTACAAATAGCTAATTCCTAAAAATACCCGTCTTTTTTACGGTCTTCCATGGCGGTGTCGGAGCGTTTGTCGTCAGTTCTTCCCCCACGTTCGGTTTT
>JALOMF010000397.1 GCA_025455635.1 Saprospiraceae bacterium
CGGCTGAACTCCGAAAAGCGGCCCAACAGCTTCGCTTGCTTCAGCGACCCCAGCGACGTAGCCCGTGTCGAAGACCGCACTTTTATTTGTTCCCGTTTGAAAGAAGACGCTGGCCCTACCAACAATTGGGTGGACCCCAAGGAAATGAAGGCCACCCTCAATCAAATGTTGAGGGGGTGCATGAAGGGGCGCACCATGTACGTCATTCCGTTCTGCATGGGGCCGCTCGGTTCCCCGTTGAGCAGGCTCGGGGTGCAACTCACTGATTCTGAGTATGTTGTGGTCAACATGAAAATCATGACCCGCATGGGCACCAAAGCGCTTGAACTGCTTGGCGAACAAGGTGACTATGTGAAATGCATCCATTCCGTGGGCAAACCACTGGCATCGGGCGAGGCAGACGTGAAATGGCCATGCGCCCCTGACATCAAGAACAAATACATCGTCCATTTCCCCGAAGAACGCTTCATCGTGAGCTATGGCAGTGGCTACGGTGGCAATGCGCTCTTGGGCAAAAAATGCTTCGCACTTCGCATCGCCAGCACGATGGCCCGTGAAGAAAACTGGCTGGCAGAGCACATGTTGATACTTGGTGTGGAAGACCCCAATGGCGAAAAAACATACGTCGCCGCTGCCTTCCCCTCTGCCTGCGGCAAAACGAACTTTGCCATGCTCATTCCACCCAAAGCGATGGATGGCTGGAAGGTGACGACCATTGGCGACGATATTGCTTGGATTCAGGAAGGCGACGAAGGCCGGCTCTATGCCATCAACCCGGAAGCGGGCTATTTCGGGGTGGCCCCTGGCACCAACTACAAGACCAACCCCAACGCCATGATTTCCGTCGAAAAAAACACCATTTTCACCAACGTGGCCATCACGCCCGATGGTGATGTGTGGTGGGAAGGTATGAGCAAGGAAGTACCCGAGGGCCTCACCAACTGGCAAGGCCAGCCGCACGACCCCGCCAGTGGCAAGCCTGCCGCCCACCCGAACAGCCGTTTCACAGCGCCTTCGGGCCAGAACCCCGTGATTGACCCTGAATGGGACAGCCCCCAGGGAGTGCCCGTGCGTGCCTTTATCTTTGGTGGCCGCCGCAGCACAGTGGTGCCGCTCGTTTACCAATCCTTCAATTGGAACTTTGGGGTCTATCTCGCCGCCACGATGGGGTCGGAGATGACCGCCGCTGCATTCGGGGAGCTGGGCAAAGTGCGCCGTGACCCCTTTGCCATGTTGCCTTTCATAGGCTACCACGTGGCCGATTACTTCAACCACTGGCTCCAGTTTGGCCGACCATTGCCCAATGCGCCCCGCATCTTCGGGGTGAACTGGTTCCGCAAGAACGAGGACGGCAGCTTTGCCTGGCCGGGCTTCGGTGAAAACATGCGGGTGCTGAAATGGGTAGTGGAGCGGGTACGTGGCCGTGCAGGTGCGGTCGAAAGCCCCATCGGCTGGATGCCCCGCCACCGTGACCTCGATTGGACTGGGCTGGAGGATTATCCCAAGGAAGAGTTCAAGAAAATCATGGCCGTGGACCGGGAGCTTTGGAAAAAAGAGATACTTGCCCACGAAGAGCTTTTCGCCACGATGTACGACCGATTGCCGAAGGAGTTCCTTTTCATGCGGGAACTGCTGCTATCGGCACTTTGGCGCTCACCAGCTAGCTGGGAGTCGAAGGCCGAGCGTTATGACGATTAAAATTAGTTTTTTACAAATCAAAGCCCAAATGGTGCAGTGAGCGCTGTTTGGGCTTTTTTTTACTGGGACTGAGTTGGGTTTTATTAGAAAAACTGGTTTAAGGGATGGAAAATCAGAAAACCTGCGTCAATACCTGTTTTTGGATTCCGATTTTCTTCAACAAGTGCACGATTTCAGCTGCGCTCTCAAATTGACCGTGGTAGGCTGCCGCTTCCACCTCGTAAAAACGATGAATTATCTTTGGAGAAATGGGCAAGTTCGGTAGCAGTTTTTCAGCCTCAAAAACCCGATAAGCAAGCGCCTCAAGGTTCCAATCTATCAGCAAAACCCGCCTGTTTTCAGCTTGGCCATCTGCCACAAGCAAGTAAATATTCGACTCACGGATGTCGGGCTGCCCTTTCGGGGCAAATTGGCTGCTACTGAAACCTTCAAGGGCCGTGTACCCTTTTTGGCCCAGCTGCAATTTCAGTTCGCTCATCCGATCGGTAATTTCCTCCAAGTACCAATCCCCATCGTGAACAGCAGAAAAAGGCAGCCAAGCCTTTGGCCGGAAGCATAAAAACTGCATTTCGCCGGGCCGAAGCTTGTACTTGAACATGGCCACGTCCTTCGGGAAAAAGCCGGGGTAGTAGAAGTTCATGCTTTGTGCCTGGCAGTAGTTTATTTCGAGCAGCATGGTGTAAAAGCCGAGACTGTGGCTTGCGTAATTGGGGTCATAAGCTGCTTCCAAGGAAGCCAATGCGGTAGCTCCGTGGTCAAAAACCGAAAATGCAACGAGTTTTTCGTCCTCGAAAATATTGAGTTCCCACATGTTGAAGTCGGTGGCTGCAGCATCCTTGAGCAGGTGTTCATCGAGCGGGATGATGGTTCCCCAACCGTGTACAACCGATTTGAACCGCTGCCACAGTTCAGCTTTTTCAGTGGTGAAATTAAAGGGCTTAAACTCATGCCTGAATCGCAATTGGTTGGTTTTCAGTAGTTTGCGATGCCTTTTTTTGATGGAGTAAGTGGTGATTGGCAGCCTAAGCATCACGGCGGAAACCCATTTGCCCTGAAAAACCCGTACGAGGTTGGTGCATATTTCCCGGCCACTGCGGTAGTAGCCAGCCTCCAAGGCCAAATCCATTTCCAGCGGGGTCAGCGACTCCACAGCGATTCTGGCATAAAATGCCGGGATAAAAGCATGTCTTGGGCTTTCAGGCATGGAAGCGTTTTTTTTCGGCGGGCAAATATACGGCTTAGATTCGCCGACCGAAGTATTGGCTGGCACAAACGCTTGAAGCACAGCTTGGGAGCTTGGTTTTAGCTTAAAAACGCTTGGTTTTTTTCCTCAAAATCAAACATAAAATGGTTTTTCACAAACCACCTACTGTTTGCTTTGTTGTAGTTAAAAAATTAAAATATGGCCCAGAAAATAGGCATTGTATGGTTCCGCCAGGACCTCCGCCTTCACGACAACGAGGCCCTTACAGAGGCCCTCCAGTATTGCGACCAAATCATTCCAATCTACGTGTTTGACCAGCGCTGCCACCAAGGCACTACCCGACAATTTGGGTTCCCAAAAATCGGCAAGTTCAGGGCAAAGTTCCTGCTGGAGAGCGTGGAAGACCTCCGCCAGTCCTTGCGAAAATTAGGCAGTGAGCTGGTGGTGAGGTATGGAAAGCCCGAATTGGAAATTTTCAAGATTGCACAGGAATTAAAAACCAGTTGGGTGTTTTGCAACCGGGAGCGCACGCAAGAAGAACTGGCCATCCAAGACGAACTGGAGCACAAACTCTGGACCATCGGCCAAGAAATCCGCTATTCACGGGGCAAATTGCTGTACTACACTTCCGACTTGCCTTTCCCGATTACGCAAGTGCCAGAGGTCTTCACCCTGTTCAGGAAGGAGGTGGAGCGTGCAGTGCCAGTGCGGGAGCCACTGCCTGTTCCCAGCTCGGTACCAGTATTCGATTTTGACCTAGACATTGGCACTTTGCCCACGCTAGAGGAGCTAGGCCACCCCGAATTTGAATCGGATGTACGTGCTGTGCTCAATTTCAAAGGTGGAGAAACGGCTGGCCTTGACCGCCTGCGGCAATATTTTGAGGAAAGCAAGGCACCTAGCTCGTACTTCGATACCCGAAACGAAATGCTGGGCAGCGATTATTCTACCAAGTTTTCAGCATGGCTTGCGCAAGGCTGCATTTCACCGAAGATGATTTACCATAAACTGAAAAAATACGAGCGACAGCACGGCGAGAACAAAAGCACGTACTGGATTTTCTTCGAGTTGCTGTGGCGTGATTTCTTCCGGCTGATGGCAAAAAAGCATGGCAATAAAATTTTCCTGCGTGGCGGACTGCGGGAGGAGCCAAACAACAGCTTGCGCAACAACCGTCAACTCCTGCAAGTCTGGATGGATGGCCGCACGGGCGTGCCATTCGTGGATGCCAATATGCGGGAACTCAAGCTCACGGGCTTCCTTTCCAACCGGGGCCGGCAAAACGTGGCCAGTTTCCTGGTGAACGACCTGAAAGTGAACTGGCAAATGGGGGCCGAGTACTTTGAAAGCCAGTTGGTGGATTACGATTCGGCCAGCAACTGGGGCAACTGGAACTACATCGCCGGCGTGGGCAACGACCCCAGGGAAGACCGCTACTTCAACATCCTGAAACAGGCGAAGCAGTACGACCCCAACGGCGACTACGTGCGCTACTGGCTGCCCGAACTCCAGACCATCGCAGGGCCAAAAGTCCACCGCCCCGACTCCCTGCCGCCCGAAGAGCTGCTGGCGCAGCACATCACCCTCGGCTCGGGCTACCCCAAGGCGATGGTGAACATGGACCGCTGGGAGCGATAGCGGCGTTGGTTCAAGCTAATTTTTGCCAAAGGCAACAAAAAAAGCGGCTGTGCACTGGTGCACAAGCCGCTTTTCTTTTTCGCTGTTGTTGTTATAAATTCAGCCACAAAAAATTACCC
>JALOMF010000398.1 GCA_025455635.1 Saprospiraceae bacterium
TATCATCACTGATATTTATATTATGCTCAAAAACCAACGTCATTGCGAATTTATACTCAAAATCAGCAATGGCACCTTCCCACTCGACCACAGCCTGCCAGGTGGGGAAATGCTCGTCGGAGAGCAAAACGGGCGTTTTCCAATTGCCGAGCACCTCGTGGCTCCCCATCAAGCAAAAGCGCAAATTGGGTGGCAAGGCGGCAGCGTAGAGTTGGAAAGCGATGCGGTTGGAGCCAGTGGCTTGGGCTGTTTTGGCTTCGGTCTTGGAGCTGTTGCGCCGGAAAACCACATCCTTGAACGCAGCCGAAAAAAACATGCGCTCGGCCTCGTTTTGTGGCCGCCAGTAGTCCTGAATGAAGGTTTGCCCGACTGTTTTGTCCAAAAAAACAGGGCGGTACTCGCCGTGTTCTTCGACTTGCCCTTCTGGTGTTTGCAGAAAATATTTGTATTCAAACGACTCATTTTCAGCCACTTGCAAGCTCGCCGACCAGTTGGAGCCATCGAAGCTCTGGCAGTTGATTTCACGGGCTTGGCCGTTGCCCCGCAGCCGGATGGCCATTTGAACGCCGGGTTTGGTAGTGTAGTGGATATGGAAATTCAAAATCATGTTTTTCTCGATTTGGCGGCAAAAGTAGGGAACGAAGGTGAGACGGGGCTTGGGTATTTGGCCTCAATATTTTGGCGTAAATCTTTGCACTCCCCCAACACCGAACGGCATGTTTTGAAGCATTTTGTTTGCCAAACAAGTGTCATTTGCTGATTTTTTACCTAGAAATTGGGCAGGCCCCACCGTTTGCCCTAAAAAATTCACTTTCTTTATGCCTTGATAAAATCGCAGTAACGAAACACATCCAATCTGTGCCACATGAGGAAAAGCTCGACACTTCTTTTTACTTTGTTAGCAATTGCTACTTTTTACGCACCAAAAGTTTTTTCACAATGCAACCTGACCGCCAACGCTGGCCCCGACCAAGTCATCTGCGCACCGGGCGGCTTGGTGAACTTGAACGGCAGCGGTAGCGGGGGTTTTTCGAATATTCTCTGGACGCCCTCCGAATCCATCACCGACCCCAGCAGCCTCTCCACCAGCGCCGAGGTGACGCAGACCACCACCTTTACCCTGACCTTGAGTGGTTCGGGGGCCACGAGCAACCTCATCGTCGGGGGCAATTTCACGGGCGGCGGCGCCTTCACCAGCGACTATATTCCCGGCACAGGCGGCAGTTTCGGCATTTTGTCCAATGAAGGCGAGTACGCTGTCGGGCCCAATTCTGGCGCATTCCACTCCAACTGGGCATCCTGCACCGACCACACGGGCGGCGGCGACATGCTGGTGGTGAACGGCGCTACCACGGACAACGAAAACGTCTGGTGCCAGACCGTGAGCGTTTCGCCAAATACCCAATACGAATTCGGCACTTGGATAGCCTCCGTACTTTCCTCCAACCCGGCAGAGTTGCAGTTTTCCATCAACGGCACCTTGCTGGGCAGTACCTTCAATGCGCCCAGTTCCCCATGTGTTTGGTCACAGTTTTTTGAAACCTGGAACTCTGGCAGTGCCACCAGCGCCCAAATCTGCATCGTAAACCAAAACACGGAAGGAAGCGGCAATGACTTTGCGATTGACGACATCACGTTCGGCCCCGTCTGTGCCGACACCGACGAGATGACCGTGACCGTGGTGGACGTGGATGCAATGGCCGACCCCAGCGCCGTGCTGCCCTGCAATTTCGGCAACGGCATCAACCTGAGCGGGCTTGGTTCCAGCACTGGCGCTGGCGTCAGCTACCTGTGGGAAACGCCCGACGGCAATATCGTTTCAGGCGCAAACACCCTCAGCCCCGTCGTCAGTGCAGCTGGGAACTACCTGCTCACCGTCACCCTGACCGTTGGGAATACCATCTGCACCGAGACAGCCCTCGTGGAAGTCACCCCTGACACGGACATTCCCGTAGCCGAGATTGCGCAGCCCAATGCCATCTCCTGCACCGAGCCGGACGCCATCCTCGATGGCACGATTTCGTCCATCGGCAGCAATTTCACGTACCTCTGGACAGCCTCCAACGGTGGCACAATTTCTGGCCCGAACAACAACCCCATTGCGGCAGGAACCACTCCCGGAAACTATACGCTGCTCGTCACCAATACCCTGAACGGCTGCACCGCCGAAGCAACCACCACCGTGACCGCCAATTTTGGCTTCCCGTCAGCCAACGCCCAGGCCAGCGGCTCGCTCAACTGCAACAACACCCTCGTCACCCTCAACGGCAACAACTCCACCCCCGGCAACCTCGAATATTTTTGGTCAACCAACAACGGCAGCATTACCAGTTCACCCGACCTGCCAACCGTCACCGTGGACGAACCCGGCACCTACGTGCTCACGGTCACCAACCCCACCAACGGCTGCTCCGACACCGAGCAAATCACCGTCTCCGCCAACACCACGCCGCCAACGGCCATCATTGCCACACCGGGCAGCATCAACTGCACCGCCACCAACCTCAACCTGAACGCATCCGGCTCCACTGGAACGGGCAACTTGAGCTTCAACTGGACCACCTCCGGTGGAAACATCGTGTCGGGCGGGCAAACGGCTTCGCCAAACGTCAACGCCCCGGGCAGCTACACCGTCACCGTCACGCAGAGCAGCAATGGCTGTTCGGCCACGGCCACCGTGCAGGTCGCAGGCGACAACAGCCTGCCCACCATCAGCATCGCCCCGCCCAACCCGCTCACCTGCGCCACCAACCAAATCGGCCTCAGCGCAACCACCACGGGCAGCGGCCTCACCTACGCTTGGACGACTGCCAGCGGCACCATCGTTGCTGGCGCAAACAGCTTGACACCGACCGTGGGCGCCACTGGCACCTACACGCTCACCGTCACGCAACCCAACGGCTGCACGGCAGTTTCATCGGTGCAAGTAACCAACAACCTCACGCCACCCGCCGCCGAGGCAGGCACGGCCCCGCTGCTCAACTGCCAGTCGGCCACCGCCAACCTCAATGGCAACGGCTCGGCCAGCGGCAATGGCATCAGCTACCAGTGGACGACGGCCAACGGCACAATATCAACAGGGGCCACCACCCTTTCGCCCACCGTGACGTCGGCTGGCACCTACTACCTCACCGTGCTGGATGCTGGCAATGGTTGCTCCGCAATGGATTCCGTCGTTGTCCAACAAAACAGCAGCTTGCCCACCGTGAGCATCGCACCTGTGGCCAGCCTCAATTGCAATGCCGAAACAATCAACATCAATGCCGCCAGCTCTTCGTCGGGCAGTGGCTTCACCTTTAGTTGGGCGACCGTGGGCGGCAGCTTTGCCGTAGGCCAAAACACCCTCACGCCCACCGTGAACGGCCCCGGCATTTACACCCTGACCATCACCAACACGGCCTCGCAATGCAGCAGCACGGCCAGCGTGACAGTGACCAGCAACTTCAATACACCCGTGGCAGCGGCGGCACAGCCCACCCTGCTCACCTGTGACCTCACTTCGCAAATGCTCGATGCGACGGCCTCCACTTTTGGCACCAACAGCCAAATCAACTGGACGGCCACGCAGGGCGGCAACATTTTGGCTGGCGCAACCACCCTCACGCCTCAAATCAACGAACCCGGACTTTACACCCTGATAATCAACGACTTGGACAGTGGCTGTGCCGATACGACGCAGGTCACCGTAGCGGAAAACGTGGCACTGCCCACCGCCTTGGCCGGGCCTACCGATGTGCTGACCTGCACGGTAGCATCCGTCAGCCTAAATGGCAGCGGCTCCAGCGCTGGCACAGGCTTCCAGTACCTCTGGACGACTACCGACGGCAATATTTTCAGCGGGGCAAACAGCCTGACGCCCACCGTGGACGCCCCCGGCACTTATTTGCTCACCGTGGAAAACACGGCCAACGGCTGCTCGGCCACTTCCAGCGTGACCATCACACAAAACGGCAATTTCCCTTCGGTAAATGCAGGCACGAGCCAGCCGCTCACCTGCACCTTGACCCAAACTTACCTGAATGCCAACGCTGACCAAGGCAGCCAGTTCAGCTACCTTTGGACGTCTGCCGACGGTGCAATTTTGCAGGGCGAAACCACCCTCTCGCCGCTCGTCGGCGCACCGGGCACCTATGTTTTGACCGTGACCAATGCGCAAAACGGCTGCAGCGCCACCTCCTCGGTGACGTTGGGCGAAAACGTGGTGCCCCCGCTGGCCGATGCAGGCAACCCCGGCACGCTCTCCTGCACCCAGAGCGAACTCAGCCTGAACGGCAGCGGCTCGGCACCCAATGGCAGCGTGTCTTTGATTTGGACGACCTTCAACGGGAACATCGTCACGGGCCAGACCACCACCTCGCCACAAATCAATGCCCCCGGCACTTACCAGCTGACCGTCACCAACACCGCCAACGGCTGCACAGCCACCGACCAAGTGACCATCGCCCAAGACGCCAGCCTGCCCACCGCCAATGCTGGCACAGCCGACGACCTAACTTGCCTACTGAGCAGCGTGCAGCTTGACGGCAGCGCATCAAGCACGGGACTGGGCTTCAGCTTCGAATGGACGACCACGGACGGCCAATTTCAAAGCGGCCAAAGCACTTTGACGCCCACCGTGAACGCACCCGGCACGTATTTACTCACCATCGCCAATACA
>JALOMF010000399.1 GCA_025455635.1 Saprospiraceae bacterium
ACCTGATTTCAGATTCCGAGACTCCTCTAATTGATTGTCCAATTCCATCAAATTCTGAAAGAATCTCATTTCTTAAAGTTTCAAAATATTGTCGAAAATCTTTCATTTCATTTTTTTTATATTTGCATACAATTACCAATTCATGCATCGCATATTTTACATTGTCAAAAATCCAAAACATTCAATGCGTCAATCCCCATCCTATGCCTTGCCGATTGCTAACCCCCAAGCCCTAAACGTCCTCAAAAGGTCAGCCATCAGCCCACGCCTCCCGGTTTTTCAAGTTCCCCCATGTATGTACCGTTAAAAAAAACTGCGGCAAGAAAAGTAGTTCAACCCTCATCTTTCCGTAGCCTTGTGTTCTCGCCTCAAAAATAACACATACGATTTAATCTACAAGTTTTTAAGAAGGTTTTTTGTTGGCAGGGCGCAATTTTTTCACGCATAATAGCCCATTCCCTTCATTTGCTCAATCCCAGTTCCGTTTGCGTCATTCTCGCTGCTACTTTGCCCCATATTCATCATTTATCATTCATCATTCATCATTTCAAAAAAAAACTCATGGAAGCAACAAAGCAAATCCCTTGGCGCAAGCCCATCCTTGTTCTTGGAACCATCGTTGGCATCCTGCTGGCGACCTGTCTTGGCCTCGAAATAGCCTACGCCGCCGATTTCGACAGTACCCGGCGGTCGGCTTACCTACATGTGTCGAGCATCATTTGGAATGCCCTCAGCGAGGTATTCCATTTTTTCCAACCATTTGTGCAGGTGGCCTTGGTGCTGCTGTTCCTGGGTTGGGCACTCCATCGGTTTTACCCCAAATTCGATGTGCAGCAGCTTGAATGGCAAAAGCTGAACGTGGACAAGCTCGTCATCGTGCTGATAATCGGCGGCTTTGTGGTGCTTTCCATCAGAGGTGGCCTCGATTCGCTGACCTATTCCAAGGATTTGGCAATGGTAGCGCTGGGCTTCTATTTTGGCGGGCTACGCCGCCCCCAATAACAATCAAACAATGTAACCATCAAGCAATCCAAATTACCCCTTCTTCAGCACAATCATCTCCCCTTGTTTTTTCACCAGCAGGTCAAACATCTCCTTGAGGGCCGGGTACTCCGCTGG
This sequence comes from Saprospiraceae bacterium, assembly GCA_025455635.1. GTDB lineage: Bacteria > Bacteroidota > Bacteroidia > Chitinophagales > Saprospiraceae > UBA6168. The sequence goes on from JALOMF010000399.1 coordinate 1,120, forward strand.
CGTGAACAACTGCTTGGATACGTTCACCTTCGTCGAGAACTGGTAAACCCCGCCGGGCTTGGTTGCTATGCCGAAAAAGAAATTGCCGCCCCCGGCAGGTATGGAGAAATCGGTCATTTCGGGGTGGCTCTCCATCACGTAGCCCGCTGGCATCGTCAGGTTCATCACCACCTGCGATAGGAAAGGGTAGGGGATGTCCACCGGGTAGTTGCGTTCTTTCACCTTGAACAGGTTCTCGTCGAACTCCGAATACACCACTGGCGGCAGGTAGAGGTAGTCGCCCGTCACCTGTGCGGCGTTGGGGATATTGATTTGGAGGGTGTCGTAAAAGGTCTTGGTGGTCTCGTGGAGGTTGCCCGTCCGGGCATCCAGCAGTTGGGCATCGGGGAAGCGTTCGGAGAGCCGCTTCTGCCAATGGGCGCCCGTGCTGTTGGCCATGAAATACTCCCGCTCGGCGATGGCGTTGTAGCCCTTGTGCGCCCCGGTCACGGTGCCGCTCAGGGTTCCCTCTTCGTCCAGTTTCAGGTCGAACACGATGACGTCGGCCCCGTCTTTTGGCGCTGGGATGCTCACCCAAGTAGGCTCGCCCGCCTCGAAGTCGAGCCGAAGCCCCCGCCCGTTCAGCGCCGCCACGCTGGGGTAGCCCATTGGCCGCAGCGGGTTGGTGGCGTCCATGTACACGGGTTTGCCGCCCAGTTCGGCCAGCACGATTAGGTGGTTGAACTGGTCGAGGATGGGGTACTGCTCGTACATCTTGCCATGCGACCGGGTGCTCAACAGCACGGGGTTCGCCTTCACGCCTGCCGCTTCCAGCAGTACGCAAAGCATGATGTTCAGTTCGCCGCTGCTCGCCGTGCCTTGCTCAAAAATCTCGCTCAGTTTCAGGGGGCTGGTGAACATGCTGTAGCGTTCGTCCCATTTGATGTTTTTGGTGAGGTAGTCGTAAAAAAAGCTTGCCTTCTCCTTGTCGGTGGCCAAGTTGGTGGCCAAGGGCAGCAGCTGTTCCACCATTTTTTTGTGGTTGCCCTTTTTCAGGAGTTGCTCGCCGAGGTAGGGCTGTTCCTTGATTTCTTTTTGGAGCAGTTTCCAGTCGGTCATTATTTTCTCCAAGCGGCCACCCGCCAGAAGCACCTCGTTCAACTGGAACCGGATGCGGGCCCGGTAGTCGTCCATGGTCGTCACATAGCCCTCTTCCTTCATGGCCGGGACGTTTTCCATCACGAAGCGTTTTTTTGAAAAAAACAACGAGCCGTTCTTTCCTTCATAGCGCATCGAGCCGTCCTTTTCCTCCCTGCCTACCATGCCCTCGTTGCCTTGGTAGAGGTACACAAAGCTCATCCTCTCTTCGGGGAAATTGACCCTTATTTCGCTGTACCGCACGGGTATTTCTTCTTGAAAATACCATTCCCGCAGTTCATAAATTGATTTTGAGGTGATGAGGTACTTGTATTCGATGACGCAGCCCTCCGTCACTTGCGGGAAGGTGAACTTCGCCAAGGAGTAGTATTCGTTGATTTTTTCGATGAAAACATCCTTTTTCGTCAGGTTTATTTGTTGCCCGTTGGGCAAATGGATGACCGCAGCTTCAAAAGCAAATGCTTCCCGTGCATTGTAGGTATAAAACGGGATGGCCACGTCCGCTTGTCCGAAGCCCTGTTTGTTCAGGATTTTCAGCCGTCGGTGGTGGTTCCATCGCAGCTCATAAGTGGACGCATATTCTTCAATGCTGGCAGTGCCGAAGTCGCAAAGCACGACAGCAGCGGCGGTGGTATCGGCCTCGAATACTTGCATCCTCAGGTCGGCGCTGGGCACTTTGCCAAACACCATCGGCGCCGTTTCGCTTTGCGCCTGGGCTGTTTGGGTTTTTATCAATAAAAAAAGCAAAAAGGAAAGCAGTGAAAAGCGTAGCATGAATGGACGTTTTTGGTGTATTGTTTTGTTACAAATGTAATGGGTTTGGGCAAAATGAAAAAGCGTGGGAACCCGTCAGTAAAGGGTGCCCACGCTTTTATTTAAAAGTTGTCGGATTTAAAAATCACTGCTTCGATGCGCAGCCTAACATCCCCCTAACCCCCTTCAAAGGGGGAATACAGGTCTGCTAACCTGTTCATTTTGAGTAATATAGCACGGCACTAATTCCCCCTTTGAAGGGGGTTAGGGGGATGTCCGTGCCGAAAAGCGATGACAGAAAATTAAATCCGAACACTATAATCAAACAGTTGCAATATCAAGGCTTCGCCCGTATCGTCGTCGTCTCCTGAATCCAGCAGCCGATATAATAGCTGTCGCCCTCTTTTTTCAGGCGTTGGAAAAGCTCGCCCTTGTCTGGCATGTACTGGCTGTACTGCCCAATGAGCTTGTTGGCCTTGCCTGCCACGCTAGGGTCCACCGACTTGGCTTTGTACCATTCGTCCATGGCCGCCCAGACCACCACTTGGCTGTCCCAGCCCCTGCCAGGGCCACAGATAGGCCCGCTCGATGCGTACAAGGTGCCTACGAGGATGTACGGGTCGCCCCATCCTGGCCGCAGGCGGGCCGCCTCACGGGCGTACTGGCGGGCACGTGGGTAGTTCTTCAGGTAAGCGTAGTAAATCTGCGCTATGAGGAAATTGTACTGGCCTTTCGTCTTGTTGTCGCTGAGGGTAGGCAGTGTCTCTTCAAGGCACTTCACGGCATCACGGTACTTGCCATTGCGCAAAAGCTGGTTGCAAGTGGGGGTGGTGTCTTCCTCTTTCTTGCAGTTGGCGTTGTAGGCAGCGTTCACGGCTTGCAGTTTTGGGTCGGTGTCGGCGCATTTGCCCCATTTCATCCGGCTGTAGGTGTTGATGATGACCTCGCAGTCAGCCGGGCTGGCCTCGAACAGTGGGTAGTACTTGTTGCTGTAATAGTCGCAAGGGTAAAAGTCCTCGATGGATTCCAGCGCTTCGAGCCTGGCAGGTGCGTACTCGTTGATGATTTGCCAGTTTTCGCAGTCCTTGCCTTGGCACTCGGCCAGTCCCTTGGCTATCGCCTCCTTGATGATGCGCTCGTATTTTTGGGCTTCGGCCACCGGGATTTTTTCCTCCAAGGCCAAGTCAACCAAGAGCGAGGTGAAGGGGTTCAGCACGAAGAACCGAGGCTTGCCGCCGTCCAATTCTATGGATTTTTTGAAAAGGTCGTACTGTTCCTTTTTCGATTTTACCGTCGGGTATTTGAAGAAATAATCGAAGGCACGCAGCCCGGTCACGTGGCCGCCGTCGCCCATGCACTTCTCCATTTCATCATAAATCTTCGAAATCTCGGCGAGGTACTCCGTTTTCTTCGTGGAGTCCAGCTCGATGAAATGCTCGTAGAACTTGATGCCATCGGTGTAAACCGTCGAGCGTTTCCCGTCGGCGTTCGGTGCGTTTTTGTAAACGTACTGCCATTTGGTGTAGGCCCCGTCCCAGTCGTTTGCCTTGAGGAAATCCTTGTAGAGCACAAACTCGTCGAGCGCCTTGTCCGGGTTGACGGCATCGTCGAAGGTCTTGCAAGGCTTGTTAGGGTCCT
>JALOMF010000400.1 GCA_025455635.1 Saprospiraceae bacterium
GTACCGAACAAGTGGGGTTGGTTGCCGATGCTTACTGCGGCGGAGGACGAGCTTGCAAACGGTGGTGGTAATCAGGCCAACGACGAGAAGGGTTGATAGAGCGAATGCGGCATAAATGAGGTGACTGAGATAGTCGGACGCGGATCGATGGTATATTGCTTGGTTGGGTTGATGAGATGAAGACCTGCATGCGGCTGGACGGTATGTAGAAAGTCACGGTACTCAGTGATGCTGCTGTTACTATGGGCCATGAGGGCGAGGAGCTGAGCATGGCCATTGGTCAGTAAGGAGGAGATGGTTTTAGAGGATTGGCTGATTTTATGCCAATCATTTTCGTTGAAGGTTGGCGTTTGTAGAAGAGTTTTGGCGTGTAGGGCCGTGTTATGCAGACGAAGTCGGAATGGGATCCATAGGTCTGCTATCTGTGCTTGGCACTGATCGGGTAGTTGAAGGATGTGTTCTCCTGGTGGGAGAAGTAGGTCAGGTTTTGCACTAGGAACGTCAGTTGGTTGGTCACGATTAATGCATGTGATTTTTGCGCGTTCTTCGTGAGTAGTTGAGAAAAGCCAGTTGGTATGGTCGAGTTGTTTGGTAACAGCTCCGTTGTGGGGAAGAGTCTGGTATGTGCAGGCCTTGATTGGTTTGCTGTCGGTTCGGCCGGTGAGGAGTTGGTATAGGCAATCTTGGTTGACGTTGGTTGTGAATGGTTGGTTAGCCGGGCAAATATATGGGTTGGTTTGTAGGCATTGGTTGAGGTCGAAGCTGTATGGTAGATGTGCAAAAGATGTTTTGGCAGGGCTTAGAGCGAGGTGTGTTGGTGGTCCAATCCATTGGATACGAGTAGTTGTTGTATCGTTGGTGGGGAGGGTTGTTGGGAACGGTATTGCTTCGTAGATATGATATAGTTGGGTCGGAGTTGTTAGCGGTATTTTGAAGAGGATCCTTAAGGTGTGGTTGCACGGTATATGTGTGACCAATGGCACCTCGTAGTAGCTGGTGATCCGTTGGTTGAAGGGGATAGCCAGCTTTTGATTATTTGGTAGTTGGTTTTCAATATCGGGCAAGTTGGCGGGTTTTACTTGGGCGTATTCCTCCAGCAAAGCCTGAATGAGTTCCCTGTATTGTTTTACTTTTTCCATAGCACTACTGTTTTTGTTTGACCATTCACAACAACAAGCTTCATGTTGAGTTCTTCCATGACCATTTGTACAAAGGGAAGCTTGAAAACCTCTTCGTAGGTATCGTCGAGTATGCCCACGAACAGATTTCGCTCTGGCTCTTTTTCTCTCAATGCCCGTCGGTAGTCAAAAAATTGACCAACGGCCAAATGAAAATCATAAACCTTAGAGTACCCTGCAAAGCTTTTGATTTCAACAGCAATTTTTTGTCCACCCTTCTCGGCAGCTACCAATTCTTCGGCACCCAAGTCAATTTCCATGTCAAAACCGCCGACCCGAATCGGGTATGGGTCGTGGGTTATTTTCCAGCCATCTTTTTCGAGGGCTTCCCTGACGATATGGTGAACGAGGTCTCTTGCCATCTCCTAAGTTTTTACAAAAATAGCGAATCTTATGCTTTCATTTAAAACTGTCTTCTTGTATAATCCCCTCTCCATTTGTCTTCAAATCCGCCCATCCCCACGCAACCACTCCACCGTCTCCTCAATCGCCACTTTTATCGGCGTTTGGGGCAGCCCCAGCTCCCGGCGGGCCTTTTCGGGGGTGTAAAAATTCTCGTCAATGGAAATGCGGCACATGCGGTAGCTGATTTTGGGCGCAACGCCCCGCAGCTTGGCCAAAGTGGTGGCGATGACCCCGAAAGCCAGCACCACGAAGCCGGGCACGGGCAGCTTCGGCGGCGGCACCTTGAGCACCTCGGCGATGAGGTTGAAGACTTCCCGGTAGTTCATGTTCTGGTTGCCGAGCAGGTAGCAGGAGCCGGGCGTGGCCCGTTCCAGCGCATTGGCGATGCCGACGCAGACGTCCTTCACGGCCACGTAATTGCGGCCACCAGGCGTGTAGCCGATGAGCTTTTGGTGCAGGATATTGTCAATCATCAGCGTGGCCCCGGTCTTGGCGGCGTAGGGGCCGAACATGAAGGTGGGGTTCACCACGGCGGCGGGCAAGCCCCGCTCTTTCACCATTTTCAGCACAAGCTCCTGCGCCTCCCGCTTGGTGTCCATGTAGCCGAGGCCGTAGTGGGCGGAGTTGTAGGGTCGGCTCTCGGTGCCGGGATTGTTGCGGTCGCCGTAGCCGTAGCTGTTGGCCGTGCCCACGAACACGATGCGCCGCACGCCCAGTTCCAGCGCCAGTTCCATCACGTGGCGTGTGCCGTCCACGTTCACTTTTCTTTGGATTTCGGAGTAGTACGGCCACACGCCGAGGTGCGCCGCCGAGTGAACCAAACCCTCGCAGCCCTGCATCGCCGCCCGGATGCTGTCGGGGTCGAGGAGGTCGCCCTCCCGGAAGCTGATGGGCAGCCCCGCCAAGGTGACGGGCTGCAGCCCCCGCTGGATGAATGCGACGATTTCGTGGTTGCGCTTGAGTAGCTCCCGGACGAGGTTGCTGCCGACAAAACCGTCGGCTCCAGTGACGAGTATTTTCATGAATGAAGGATTGAAGGATTGAAGGATTGAATGGGGGAAGGAAAACCACGGCACTACTTCAATCCTTGATACCTTCAATCCATCAATCCTTAAAAGGCGACAAAGGTACATTTTGAAACAAAAAGACCCGCAGCGCTTTGCCGCAGGTCTTTTTATAAAAAACTCGGTGCTATTTAGATTTACGAATTCGGATTTACCCTGTCTGCCGACAGGCAGGGATTTACGATTGAACAACTACCTGGAATTCAACCACTTGCGTTAAAATCTAAAGCTAACTAAATTCTACGACTTAGTTAAATCTTCTTAGTTGCGGCCACCCTGCCGGGCTTCCCGCCGCTTCTTGATTTCTTCGAGCAATGCCCGCTTGAACTCCGTGTCAATGCGCTGCAACATGGCCACCTTGCGCACGGGCAGCACTTCCATGAAACGGCGGACGTAGTCACGGCGCAGCTTCACGAGCTGTTCCTCCATCTCGATATGCTGTAGGATGGCGGCCTCCACGTCCTTGTCCGACATCAGTTCGAGCTTCTGGTTGTCGAGGTCGAACTTGTCCTTGAGGGCATCCCGCTCGTTTTCGAATTGGTTGTAAATCGGCCAAAACACCTTGGACTCGTCGGGCGTCAGTTGGAGTTTTTCGGTGAAAAAGGCAATCTTGAACGCCTCCATCTTCTCCTGCACCCGCTCGCCACGCTGGCCGGGCTGCGCCTGTGCAGTCATTGCGAAGGCAGCTAAAAAAACGATTGCGAAGCTTAATTTTTTCATTGCTTTAAATTTTGTAGCCGCCAAATTCATCTGGCAGGCAAGGGTTAGGTTAAGTAATATCGGCCTGCCAAATAAATTTGGCGGCTACAATGGGTCACAGCAGCTCCTCCAAATCCTCCACATCAATTTCGTCAATCACCTCGTCAATGTACTGCTCCATTTCCTCCACTTCGGGCTTGGGGGCCGCCGTTTTTGGAAGCGAAGGTTTTTCTTTTGTTTTTGGCTTTGCATCGGGCAAATCGGGGCCAGCGGTGCTCACGACGAGGTCACGGTCGAACTCGTGGATATTCTCTGAGACGTAGGCGAACAGCTCCTCGTCACTGATTTCGGCCAGTTGTACCGAGGCGGCGGGCTGCAATGTTTCGCCCTCATTTTTACCCAAAAAATAAACGCCCGCCACCACCAAGGCCAGCACGCTGGCGAAGGCCAGTGCGAACCGTGGCTGGAAAAGGCCCGCCGCAAATTGCTCTAGCCGCTCCACCCAAGTCGGTTGTGGTGCTGGCGCAAACGCCGGCTGCTTGGCCTTGCGCAAGACCTCGTCGGGCAGGTGCTGGAAGTAGTTTTTAGGTACTTGGAAGCCCTCGCCCGGCTGCTCCTTTATTTTTCGGAGGAACGGCAGGTCGCCCAGTTCGTCCCTCAGTTCATCGCTGTCTTTCATCGCTTTTCATTTTCATTCCCGAAGGAAACTCTCGATTTTCTTGGCGGCATGGTGAAACGACGCCTTGAGTGCCCCTTCCGACGTGCCCAGCAGTTCCGACATGTCGGCGTAGGGCATTTCGTCGAAGTAGCGGAGGTTGAACACCTGCCGCTGCTTGTCGGGCAGCGTTTCGATGGCGGCCATGAGTTTCAGTTGTGCCTCGTCGCCGTCGAAGTGGTCATCTGCCCGCAGGCGGTTGGCCATTGGGCTTTCGCCAGCGTCGAGCGGGGTGGCCAGGCGCTGCTTTTTTTTGTTCAAAAACGTGATGGCCTCGTTGGTGGCGATGCGGTACAGCCACGTGAAAAGCTTCGATTTGCCCTCGAAACTGTGGTGGCTCCGATAGACCTTCACGAGACAGTTTTGCAGCACGTCGTTGGCGTCGTCGTGGTCGAAGACCATGCGGCGCACTTGCCAGTAGAGCCGCTCTTGGTACTGCTCCATCAGCAGCCGAAAGCCTCGTTCGGCCTGGCTGCCACCCTCCCGCAGCAGCGACAGAATCCTTTCGTCCACGATTTCGCTGTTTGGCACCATCGAGTCTTGCGTGAGGTTTGGTGGATAGACTTGGGGTT
>JALOMF010000017.1 GCA_025455635.1 Saprospiraceae bacterium
AACGTCATCCTGCGTTCCGAAGGCTACAAGTCAATCGCTGCTCGTGACAATGGCATCGAGTCGGTGAAAAAGAACTCGCCCATCGAGGAGCGCTGGGTGAAAAAGCAGCACGACGATGGCCGCTGGTACTTCTCGCTGCTGGCTGGCAACAAACAGGAAATCGCCCGCACCTGCTACCACGACGAGGACGCCCTTTTCGGCCTCCTGCGCTCGGCGGTAGGGCCGCTCTACACGCCGCCGCCACCGCCAAGGGCGCCTGAGCCAGTAGCAGCGCCACGCATCGTGGACGATTACCTGCCATGCGAAGCCTACGTTGGCATGGAAGGCTACCACACGTTTGAGCACGAAGGCGAATACTATTTCAGCTACAATGACATCGCTGGAAACGTCATCCTGCGTTCCGAAGGCTACAAGTCAATCGCTGCTCGTGACAATGGCATCGAGTCGGTGAAAAAGAACTCGCCCATCGAGGAGCGCTGGGTGGAGCGCTGGGTGAAAAAAACGCATGACGACGGGCGGCACTACTGGTCATTGACGGCTGCCAACAAGCAAGAGATAGCCCGCAGCTGCTACCGGGAAACACTAGGTGCGGCAGGTTGGGGCTTATTCGCTGCGGCGGCTGCGCCCCTTGCGGCGGCGGCAGTTGCAGCGGCAGTAGTTGCGCCAGCGCCAGCGCCTGTGGTCGAAAAACCAAGGGTCGTTGCGGCGGCACCGCCGCCGCCACCGCCAGCACCTGTGGCTGCTCCGGTCGTTGCGGCAGCTTCGAGTGGGTCTAGCTGGTGGAAATGGCTGTTGCCACTGCTGCTGCTGGCATTGTTGTTCTTCCTCTGGAAGGGTTGCGATGGCTGCAACAAGCCAACACCGCCGCCACCACCTGTGGAAGATGCAGCTGTGACGCCGCCAGCGCCAGTTGATACCGTGAAAGAAGAACCAGCGCCGCCAGCCGCTCCAGTTTGTGCCTGCACTGGTTCGGAGAACGCTATTTTCAACATACCTTCTGGTGCGACGCCCAAGCAGTTGACCCGCCTCGGAACTAATCCTGAATTTGGCAATTCGCACGGCTTGGATGGCAAGGGCTTCTTCGATAAACTGACCCGCCACTACAAGCGCAGCAAGACCGACAAGGCCTTCTTGGACGATTTGTTCAAGGCGATGGGCTACGCCAACGGTTTTGCGGATGCCAAAGCGGAGATGTTCAGCGAGGTGACGCTGCCAGCGGGCACCACGGGTAATATGGGTTTCAGCGCAGCGCACAAGACATTGTACGCCACGATACCGGAGAACGAGAAAGACCGCATGGCCTTCCGCATCGAGTCAGCCAATGGCTGCCACATGCACTTCATGAAGACTTGCGGAAATCACTTCTTCTTCTGCCCGAAATAAGCAGCTTAAAGGTTTTAATATGAAAAAATGCCGTAGTGGTTCTTCCCACTGCGGCATTTTCTTTTTCTGAAAACCATGGTAGCCAACAAAGCGAAAAGACAAAAATCAGGGCGCTTCCAGCTCAAAACAGTAAATTTATTTCAAGATTAGTTTAAAAAGTATTGGATTTTCTTTTCTTTTGTGCCGTCATTGCGAAGCATTGGAACCACGATGTTTTGATAAAAAAATTGCGGGTTGCGAACAAACACAACTTTCCATTCATATCAAGACTGCAAAGCCCATCCGCTTCACCGGGCATAGCCAATCAGGAACTGTTTGAAATCACCGCATGGGCCAAAAAGAGCGCTTTTTGCCGACCGCCAATTCTTGCAGTTTCTCAGAATACAAAAAACAGCGATAAACGCTATTAATGAAACTCTTCAGTTTTTTCACCCAAGAATTAGCAATAGACCTAGGTACGGCCAATACGCTCATCATGAGCGATGGCAAAGTGGTAGTGGACGAGCCGTCTATCGTGGCCATTGACAGGCGCACTGGGGAGACCATAGCCGTGGGCAACAAGGCGATGCAGATGCACGAAAAAACCCACGAGAACATCAAGACCGTGCGCCCTTTGAGGGATGGCGTAATCGCCGACTTCCAGGCTGCGGAGAACATGATTGAGGGCCTCATCAACATGATTGGCAACCGCCGCAGGTTTTTTTCCCACTTGAAAATGGTCATCTGCATCCCATCTGGCATCACGGAGGTGGAGAAGCGGGCCGTTTTCGACTCTGCCGACCACGTTGACTCCAAGGAGACCTACCTCATCCACGAACCAATGGCCGCTGCCCTCGGTATCGGCTTGGAGGTGGAGGAGCCTATCGGCAACGTCATCATTGACATCGGGGGCGGTACGACGGAGATTGCGGTCATCGCACTGTCGGGCATCGTTTGCGACCAGTCCATCCGCACGGCGGGGGATGAGTTTACCGCTGACATCATGGACTACATGAAGCGGGCGCACAATATCCTCATTGGGGAGCGCACTGCCGAGCAGATTAAAATCAACGTCGGCTCTGCCCTGCACGAGCTGGACAACCCGCCACCAGACTACGCCGTGAACGGCCGTGACTTGATGACGGGCATTCCGAAGCAAATCACGATTTCTTACCACGAGGTATCACAGGCCATTGACAAATCCATCGGCAAGGTGGAGGAGGCCGTGATGAAGGCGCTGGAAAGCACGCCACCAGAGCTGGCAGCCGATATTTACAAGACGGGCCTCTACCTGACTGGCGGCGGCGCATTGCTGCGTGGCCTCGACAAGCGACTGAGCGCCAAGACCAAGCTTCCCGTTCACATCGCCGAAGACCCACTGAGGGCCGTGGTGCGTGGTACGGGCATCGCCTTGAAGAACACCGACCGTTTTTCCTTCCTGATTGATAGAAAGAGTGTTTAAGAAAATCAGTTGGCAGTTAGACAGTTGGCAGTTGGCAGTCAGTGCCGTGATAGCAGCCTCTGACTGCCAACTGTCTAACTGCCAACTTCCGCCATGTTCAACCTCGTCCAGCTTCTAATAAAACTGAGCGGTTTTCTGGTATTTCTGGTACTGGAAGCCATCTGCTTTTCATTGGTAGTGCGGTACAATGGCAACCAGGAAAAGGTGTACACCAACACCGTCAACCAGTTCACGGGCTGGCTCCAGCAAAAAAGCACCTCCACCTACCAGTATTTCCAACTTTATGACGAAAACAAGCGGCTGGCCAAGGAAAACTCCAAGCTGCTGGACCGCCTCGCCAATATCGGCGTCAATGTGCAAAACCCGCTGGACACGGCCTGGGCTGACACCCTGCAACCCAAGTACAGCTTCCTTGATGCGCATATTATCCGAAATTCCATCAATCACCACCACAACTACATCACCCTTGACAAGGGCAGCAAGCACGGCGTGAAGCCTCATAGCGGTGTGGTGACGGACGATGGGGTGGTAGGTATCGTGCGAAAGGTCTCGCAGAATTACTCGGTGGCCATGAGCGTGCTGCACCGACAGGCCATCATCAATGCACGGGTGCGCAACAAGTATTACTTCGGGCCGCTGGTCTGGAAAAGCGACAATATCCACACTTTCAACCTAGAGAACATACCCAAGGATGCTCCAGTGACCAAGGGAGACACCATCGAAACAAGCGGATTTTCCACCATGTTCCCGCCGGGCATAACGCTGGGGGTGATAGATAAAATGTGGATGGACCCCGGCAGCAATTTTTTCACCATAGAAGTAAGGTCGTTCGCCAAGTTGAGCAATCTGCAACATGCTTACATTGTGCGGAATATTTTCAAACAAGAACAAGAGCAGCTGGAGGAATCTGTGATTAGCGAAGATGAATAACACCATTGTTACCAATATACTGCGGTTTGTAGGGCTGGTGCTGTTGCAGGGCCTTGTGTTCAAGAACATTGGCGTGGGTTGGGAGACGTTCCCTTACCTACACATCATCGTGTTCCCCATTTTCATCTTACTGCTGCCACTCCGTACGCCCAAGACTTTGGTCATCTTTCTTGGTTTTGTCATCGGCTTGTCGGTTGATTTCCTGTACGACACCTTGGGGGTACACGCCAGCGCTGCGGTTTTCACGGGCTTTGTAAGGTCGCTGGTGCTGCGTATGTTTGAGCCAAGGGGCGGGTACAACATGGCGTACAGCCCAACCATTGCCCGAATGGGCCTTGGTTGGTTTTTGCAGTATTCGTCCATCTTGATGTTCACGCACATATTTTTTTACTACTCCGTGGAAGCGTTTACGTTTGTGTATATCGTGGATATTTTGATAAAAACATTCGTCAGCTTTTTTGCGTCCATGGTTTTCATCATGATATTCCAACTGCTGCTCAACCAAAATGAGTAGTGACAAGCGGTCAAGTCGCTAGCTAAAAAAATGGAAGATCAGTACAAAGACCGGCAATACGTTTTCCTGTTTGTGTTCATCCTGGCAGGACTGCTCTTGGTGGGGCGAGCCTTTCAGTTGCAGGTACTCAGCGACAGCTTCCGGGGCCGTGCCGATGCCGTGGCCATGAGCAAGGTGACACACTACCCCGCCCGCGGCCTCATCTACGACCGCAACGGCAAACTACTCATCAACAATGCCCCCGTGTACGACCTGATGGTGACCTACAGCCAAATCAGGCCCGATATGGACACCGTGAAGTTCTGCCAATTGCTCAGTATTACGAAGGAGGACTTCAAGCAGCGACTCAACAAGGACTTCAAGCGGGACAAGCGCTTCAGCAAGTTGAAGCCCTTTATTTTCATTGATAAAATATCGCCAGCTGCCTTTGCCCTCTTTCAAGAGAGCATGTACGAGTTCCCGGGCTTTTTTGCGCAGGTGCGCAATATCCGTAGCTACCCCGTGAACCATGCGGCGCACATGCTCGGCTACATCACCGAAGTGACGGAAAAGGACATCGAAAAATCGGAAGGCACCTACGTGCTGGGCGACTATATCGGTGCCAGCGGCCTTGAGCAGGCTTATGAAACGGAACTGAAAGGCGTGAAAGGCTCACGCTACGTGCTGAAAGACAACATGGGACGCGATGTGGGCAGTTTTCAGAATGGCAAACGGGACACGCTGCCCGTCTCTGGCCTTGACCTGATTTCCACGGTGGACATCGAGCTGCAAGCCTACGCCGAATCGCTCATGGTCAACAAAAAAGGCGCCGTGGTGGCCATCGAGCCAAAAACAGGGGAAATCCTCGCCTTCGTAAGCTCTCCGACCTACAACCCCAACTTGATGATCATTGACAAAGGGCGGGGACAAAACTACGCCGCCCTCTCCGCCGACCCGAACAAGCCGCTCTTCAACCGGGCCATCATGGCATCATACCCGCCCGGCTCCACATTCAAGGCCACCGTCGGCCTGATTGGGATGCAAATGGGAGCCATCACCGCCGAAACTGGCTGGCCTTGCAGCGGCTACTACGTGAACGGTGGCCGTGACGTACGCAAATGCCGGGGCCACGCCCACCCCTCCAATATCAGCATTGCGCTGCAATGGTCTTGCAACTCCTACTTTTTCCGCACCTTCAAGCAGATAGTGGACCACTACGGCTACTACAACGCCGGACAGGGCCTCGACACCATGGCCTACTACCTGCACAAGTTCGGCTTGGGTGAAAAGCTCGGCGTGGACTTCCCCGGTGAAAAAACCGGTAGGGTGCCCGACTCGAAATACTACGACAAGATGTACCCCAAAGCCAAAGGAGGCTGGCGCTCACCCACCGTCATTTCGGTGGGCATCGGACAGGGCGAAATCGAGTTGACCACCATCCAAATGGCCAATGTGGCGGCCATCATTGCCAACAGGGGCTACTATTTCATCCCGCACTTCGTCAAAGCATTCAAACAGGGCGACAAAATGCTGCCACCCCGAGAACCCTACCGAAAACGCATAAAAATACCCATCGGCAGCTATTATTTCCCTTCGGTGGTGGATGGCATGGCAGCGGTAATCGCACGTGGCACAGCTGGCTCCTCAAAAATCCCCGACATACCCGTAGCTGGCAAAACAGGTACCGTGCAGAACCCCCACGGCGAAGACCACTCCACGTTCATCGGCTTCGGCCCAGTGGACGAGCCTAAGATTGCCATCGCAGTTTATGTTGAAAATGCTGGCGGCGGCGGCAAGTTTGCGGCCCCGATTTCCACGCTGCTGATGGAAAAATACCTGCGGGGCAGCATCAGCGAGAGCCGCAAGCGGCGCGAAAAAGAAATGATGACCGCCAACCTGATGGAGCCAAAACCCAAGAAAATGTTCGTGCGCCCCAGCGGCGTACCCGACTCCCTGCAAGTGGACAATACGCCCGTGGATGCCCCCGTAGAGGAGGTGCTAGAAGAAACCGAGAACTAATTTTGAGGTTGAGTAATCGAAGATTCACGGCAGTAAATTGGGGATTTTGAAATTGCCAGATGCCAAATTTACTGCCGTGAATCTTCGATTTCCCAATTTCCCAATTTCCCAATCTGAATGACCGTTTCCGCCATCGTAGCCATAGCCCGAAACAACGCCATTGGCCACCAGAACCAAATACCTTGGTACTTGCCAGCCGACCTCAAGTATTTCAAGAAAGTGACCACTGGCCACCACGTCATCATGGGCAGGAAGTCGTTCGAGAGCATCGGGAGGCCGCTGCCCAACCGCACGAATGTGGTCATCACCCGTGACCCGTTTTTTGTGGCAACGGGCTGCACCGTCGTCCACTCCCTCGAAGAGGCACTGTCGCTGGCCGATGCCAATGGGGAGGAGGAAGCCTTCATCATCGGTGGCGGGGAGATTTATCGGCAAAGTTGGGATTACCTCGACCGCTTGTACTTGACCGAGGTAGGCATGGAGCCAACCGATGCCGATGTTTTTTTTCCGAAGGTAAATGAAGAAGAATGGCGGGAAACCAGCCGTGAAGCCCATGCTGCCGACGAAAAGAATCCTTTCCCCTACGTGTTCAGGGTGCTGGAAAGGGCCTAATAGTACCTACTCAAAACTTCCCAAGCTCCCCACGCCAAGGCCAGCACCAAGGCTGATTTGACCACAATGCCCGCCCACCGCCAGTTTTGCGAAGCGAAAAGACCACCTACAGCAAAGTAAAACAGGGGAAAAACCGCAAAGAAATACCGCCCGCTCAATGCCAATACCCGGTCGCTACCGACGGGCATCCACTGCATGTAGAGCACCAGTGCCAGCGCGCCCATCATGAGCACCGCCAATCCAGCGAAAGCTAGTCGGTGGGGCAGCCGGAGTTTTTCGGCTGCACGAGTATCGGTAATAGCGGTCAATATTGAGGCTAGGGCCAGCAGCCCAATCAGCCAGCCCGGCAGGTAGTTTTTTTCCCAACCGAATTTGCCAAAATAATGCGCCAGCGTGGCGGGACCTGACTCGACATAGCTCAACACAGCCGTTTTCAAAAAAGAAAAAGGGTGCGCCAACACCTGCGCCAATTGCTCGTGCGGCTGCACGCCTTCGTTCAGTTGAACCCCTTCCCTGAACTGAGGGTTGTACTCCCCGTAGGGGATGAACATGCTGCCAGCGTAGCTGTACCACCATGCCAGCAAGACAAAATTTGTGGCGCAAAGGCCACCTGCGAAGGCAAGCCGCTCCCATTTGCTCGAAAAACTTGTTTTGGGAACCAACCATGCCAGCAACACCAGCGGGAAATAGACGGGCTTGCTCAGCACAACCATTGCGGAGCTAAGGAAAATGCTCGCCACCAACCAAGGACGGTTGGCCACGGGTTCGTTTTTTTCACTAAAAACCAAGGAGAAAAGGGCCGCAATCAGCCAAAAGCAAAGGCCATTGGTCACCGCATCGCCACTCATCGAGGCGTGCAGGAACATGCTGGAGGGCAATAAGGCCAGCGCCGCCATCGTCCCCTTCAGCACAGGCATTAGCCGCAGGGCAGCCAATATCAAGGCAAGCCAAGCTGCCAAGGTGGCCAGCCGCCCGGCATAAAAAAGCAGCATCGGCCTACAGCCAGTGGCTTTCAGCGGCCAGATAGCTGCGGCTTGGGCCAGGTACGGGAAAGGGGCGTAGTAGCCGACGTTGGGGAAATCAGTGAAAACGGTGTCGTGCGGGTTCAGGGCTAGGCTCCATGCTGCTTGGAAGTCGTCATTGCCCACGTTGGCGGCATAATCATAGCGGAGCTTGGCGAAGGGCTGATAAAACTCGGACAGGCTCGAAGGCAGGTATCCGCCAAGCCGCATATCTGCTGTCTTTTTGCCCATCAGCTGGCCGCTGGCGATGTGTGCTGTTCGGTAAAAATGGGCAGTCTCGTCGGGCGACTGAAAGGGGGGCACCAACAGGGCGTAGGCCAGCCCAAAACAAAGGGCCACCCATAAGTAAAGCTTGTACTCTGTGAAAAATGGCATGACAGCAGGGTGTTGGGACAGCAAAGATGCACAAAAACTAAGGAGCCCCCCTCAGACTAAGCCGAGAGAGGCCATCCCAAAAACTGCTCTTTGTTCATCGCCGGATAAAAGGAGATCCAGCGGCGTTTATCCTTGCGATAATTTAATAATGTATTTTGCGGTGCAATGAATACCCAAGTAGCCAATCGGGCTGTTATTTGGGCATGCAAGAAGGAGGGGCATGGAGCTGTGCAGCACTTGCTGGTTCTGCTTCCGGCAACGGACGATGATACCCCGTCAACACTGAGCAAAAATAGCGAGTGGGCTAAACGAAGGCTGTACCTTTTTTAGCGTAATTGTTATAACTATAAAAAAAGGATATTGAATTCTTCCCAGATTTAGTTAGCAACCGTGAAAGCTGTGTCAATAACAACAGGGTGACGGAAAAAGGAAATAACGCAGCAGAGAAGGAACACAATGAAGGCGATTGCCTCATCGGTAATGATGAACCGTGGATTGTTTTTCATATTGGATGCTGTTAATGTGATGTTTGAAAAAAAATTCTCTTTAGATGCTTGTCCAAAACTGCCGTCGAATGTTTTCAGAAGGGCATTTTAAAGGAGTGCTTGTTGATATTCAATGTCTTTAAAAGCAAAATAGTTCACAAGGTTTCGGCATACATTCAAAATCAACAAATATAAATAATGCGCCGCAAAGATAGGGTGAGAAAACTGTTGTTGGATTAAAAACCGTTTAAGAATGCGTAAAATCATTGTCCCATCCACCGCTTGAAGTCCTGCACCCGCTCCCGGCTAACCACGTTATTGGTGTCGTGCGTTGGGCTGAGTTCGAGTTTCAGGCGGCTGTTGAACCAAGCGGAAATCTTACGGATGGCCTCTGGTCTCACAATGGCTTGCCTGTTGATGCGAAAGAAAAACTGGGGGTCGAGCATGTCCTCCAACTGGTCGAGGGTGTATTCAATGATGTGCTTCCGACCATCCAAACATTGGACAAAGGCTATGCCATCCTCGGAAAAAAAATAGGCGATTTCGCTCAATGGGACGTGAACAAAATGTTGTCCTGACTTAACAAGAAATCTTTGTTTAAAATCTTTTTGCTGAAGCACCGAGGCCAGCATTTTTTCGAGTCCGCTGCGGTTGTAGTCCGTTGGTTGCAGGTGGATTTTCCGGTACTTTTCGATGGCCGCCACCAGCTCCGATGGGTCAATGGGCTTCAGCAGGTAGTCCACACTGTTCACCTTGAAGGCACGGAGCATGTAATTGTCGAAAGCCGTGGTGAAAATAACCGGGGCACTCAGACCAGTTTCCCCAAAAATATCGAAGCTGAGGCCATCGGCCAGTTGGATGTCCATGAACACGAGGTCGGGGGTCTGGAAGTTTCGCAGCCATTTCACGGCGCCCTCCACGGAGTCAATCATGTCCATGACTTCGCACTCGGGACAGTGCTCGGCGAGCAGTTTGGCGAGGCGCTTGGCAGCGGGTTGCTCGTCTTCGATAATCAGTGTTCTCATTGGGAAAATGGTGTTTTCGTTTCAGAAACTGTTCCTCAGAGCAAGGCCCATTTTTTCAGTTTCACGACGATGGTCTGGTCGGTGGCGGCGGCGTGGTCGAACTTGACCTCTTCCCAGGTCGGCAGCCGCCATTTCGA
Source organism: Saprospiraceae bacterium (assembly GCA_025455635.1). GTDB lineage: Bacteria > Bacteroidota > Bacteroidia > Chitinophagales > Saprospiraceae > UBA6168. The sequence continues at coordinate 9,923 of JALOMF010000017.1, forward strand.
GGGTGGCTCCTTCGAGAAACCGTAAGGCTCCGTTGGTACGCCCACCAGGTTTTTGTCGAGCTTTTTGTTGTTGTTTTCATCCAAAAAAACGGCGATGGCATAGCTTCCTGTGCCCAGGTTTTCGATGGAGCCAGTTACCGAGCCTTGCTTGTCGGCCTTGAAATTATGCAGCACGGCTTTTTCTTCGACCATGAAATCCGACTTTCGGTCGTACAGGGCCAAGCGCACCGTGCCACCTGCCGAGGTGATGCCCTCGAAGCGAAGGTGCAGCTTTCCGGCTTCGCTCGTCCTGTGGCCAAGCGCAAGCATTGCGGAGCAGATAAACAAAAAAACAATCTTCATAAAAAACACGATTTCAATTGGTTGCACTACCCATCAAGGGCAACACCACAATAAAGTACTGCTGTGTGACGATGACCTCCACCTCCTCTTCGGTAAGTAGGCGATAGCGGCTTTTGATGTTTTCAAGCCCGATTTTGGTAGAGGGCTGTGCTTGGTTTTTGAGCTGGAGGTTGTTTTTCACGACCAGTTTTTTCCCCTTTTCCACACCTACCTCGATGTGGAGCGGGTGCTGTGTGGACACGATATTGTGCTTGATGGCATTCTCGAACAACATCTGTAGGGACAGTGGCAAAATCTGGTGCCGCCGGGCCTCCTCCGGCACTTGGATGTTGATGCGGAGGTTGTCACCAAAGCGCTCACTCAGCAGGCAGTTGTACGAGTCGAGAAAGTCCAGTTCCTCGGCCAGGGTGGTCAAGTCCCGCTCCTTGATTTCCAGTATGTAACGATAGGCTTTCGACAGTTTTTGCACAAAATTCTCGGCCTTGGCCGGGGCTTCGGGTATCAGGTAGGCGAGGGTGTTGAGGCTGTTGAAAAGGAAGTGTGGGTTCACCTGATTGCGAAGGCTTTCGAGCTGGCTTTGCACGTTTTCCCGCACCAGCCGCTCTTTTTCCACCATTGTTTTCTGTAGTTGGTGGTAAAAACCGAGGGTCAGGTATATGCCCAAAATCAGGAACGTGACCAGCAGCGAACCGATGGTCATAGAGACTTCGTGGTACTTCATTTTGATTTCCGTGACCTCCTCCATCTGCCCATGAAGCAGGGGGTCGAGCGTTATTTTTATCAAAAAATACAGTACCAAAACAACCAATGATTGTAGAAAAACCCGTTTTCCAAACTGCTGTGGAGCCGGGTATCTTGCCCCGAAATAAAAAATGACCTCCCTAAAAACCAGCCAAAAAATAATCGTGTAGATAAACCCCACCCCGAAGCAAGCAACCAAGAAATTAGTAGGGGATTCCACCGCCTCGTCCCCAAAAATAAGGGCGTTGATGATGATAGTGGTAGCAGGTATCCCTATGATTACCAGCCACTTATCATCAAAACCAAATATTTTTTTTGCCCTGTTCATTGATGCACTGCGGCACTGTTGGCCAGCATTTCCAGTATTTTCTCAGTTATCATTTGCGTCTTTGTCCACATGATGAAGTGGTCGTCGCCTTGAAGCATCTCCACTTTCAGCCTGCGGCTGTTGGTCAGCATCCGCTTCGCAAAATCGGCGTTGCCCGCAGGCACGAGGTTGTCGTCAGTCCCTTGCAGTACCGTCACCGGGCAGCGGACCTCGGCCCAGAGCGGCATCATTTCAATCAGCTCTTTTTTCAGCGGCATGATTTCTTGGTTGCTCACCCGGAAGGCCCCCGGCAACATCCAGCGTACGGCCCACCAATCGAGCGGGCTGGCCCACCAAGGCTCCGGTTCCAGCGCCGGGTCAATCGAGCCAGCCACGATGACGAGGCCGCTGACGAGCTGCGGGAAGTCCATCGCCATGCGGGCGATGAGCGGGCCGCCGTAGCTATGCCCAACCAGCACTGCCCCAGCGCCGCCGTATTTTTCGAGCAGCGGGCGCAGTTGCATCGCTTGCAGCTTCAGCGAGCGCTCCGTTTTCCCAAAATCCGAATAGCCAAAGCCCGGCCTGTCCACCGACACCACCTGCGCCCGACGGGTCAAGCTGGTATCCGCCAAGTAGTCGAGCATGGCATCCGAAGACCCGGGCGAGCCGTGCACCATCAGCACCAAGGGCATACCCTCGGCACCGGTCTTGGTGTAGTGGATTGTCCGCTCGCCAACTCCGTAAGTGCCAATTTCGGGGGCAGGCAGTCCTTTTTGCTGGAAAAATGCCCGCTGCGCTTCGTCGCTTTTGCGAAATTTCATGAACTCCATCTGGCAGGTGGCGAACAAACCAGCGCACAGCAAGGCCACCACCATCTGTCTTTTTTTCAGCTTCAATGCAGGTGTTTTTTCCTTGAAAACAACTAGGCGGCAGATTGTTTCAAACGCCCCGCAATATCGCACCAGACGCCCCGCCGTTCCGACCAAAATCCTTTGGACTGTTAAAAAAGCTGTGTGAATTGTAGTGGTTTCCCGGTTTCACCTTGGCGGTGGCATCACCAGCCCCTGCTCCTCCACGGTCGTGAGGCCGAACTGGCTGAGGTGGTGTACCAAGTGCTTGAAGTGCATCAGCCGCCACTCGTCGGGGGTGAGCGGCCCGAACACCACGTGGTCAACCACCACGCCGGGGTTGTCCAGGCTGAACTGGTCGTACTCGGCCCAGCGCTGCCAGAACTCCGCCAGTGCGGCGCTCAGGTCGGGCTGGCGCAATGCCGGGAGCACGCCCACTGGCGGCATCTGCGGGTGCGGGAAGTGGTGCTGCATGGCCACATTGGTGTACAGGAAGCGGCGGTACCTGGGCAGCTTGTCTTCGGGCGTCACCACGGTGGCCTTCCAGCGGCCCATCGCCCCATCGAATGCCCAGGTCAGGTGCTCGACCATGTGCTGCGGGCTGAGGTGGCCCCAAAGCGGCTGGTGTTCAGGCGTCAGCAGTTCGAGGAGGCCGGGCAGCTTTTTTTCAAAAAAAGCATTGGCGTGGGCAAGGGTCAGTTCTTCCATGTTCTTTTTTTGGCAAAAATAGGTTTAAACCACCTTCCTCGAAATCCCCCACAGCCCCAGGAAGGTCAGCAGGCCGTTCAGCACCAGCAGCTCGAAGCCGAACTTGTAGCCGAAAATCGGGTAGCCGAAATGCCCGTTGTAGAGGTAAACCCCCGCCGTGACCAGCACCGAAGCCAAGCAGACGAGCAGCGAATGGCGGTCGGCGATTTGTCGTTTTGTGTAAAAACCGAAGGCAAAAAGCCCCAACAGCGGCCCGTAGGTGATGCTCGCCGAATCGAACACGAGCTTGATGACCTCGCCCGTGGCCGCCACGTGGAAGACCATGATGAGCACAAAAAACAGCGCCGAAAACCCGATATGAACCCAGTGGCGCACCCGCCTGCGCTCGGCCTCGTCCACTTGTTTTTTACCAAAACCAAGGAAATCAATGCAAAATGCTGTGGTGAGCGACGTGAGCGCCGAGTCGGCGCTGGCATAGCTGCTGGCCGTGATGCCGAGGATGAAGAGGATGCCCACCGCCGCCGGGGCGTACTGGAAGGCGATGGTCGGGAAGAGCAGGTCGGTGTCCGGCACGGAGGTGGTAGCGGCCACGCCTTCGGCGAATTTGGTGACTTCCTTCGTGGGTATCTCGATGCCGTTTTGCGCAGCGTAAATGAACAGCAGCACGCCGAGCGCCATGAACAGCAGGTTCATCAGCACCAGCAGGCTGGAGTAGGAGAAGATGTTGATTTGGGCCCCTTTCAGGGTCTTCACCGTGAGGATTTTCTGCATGATGTCCTGGTCCAAGCCGCTCATCACGATGGCGATGAATGCCCCAGCGGTGAACTGTTTGAAGAAGTTCTTGGGGTCGCTCCAGCCACCTTCAAAGAAGAAAATCTGCGAGCGTTCGTCACTCGTCACCGTGCTAATCAACTCCCCGATGCCGAGGTTCATGTGCTGCCCGACCAGCACGATGGTCATCACGAGCGAGCTGATGAGGAAAAGGGTCTGGAGCGTGTCCGTCCAGATGATGGTCTTCACGCCGCCCCGGTAGGTATAGGTGAAAATGAGCAGGATGGTCACCAGCACCGTTACGAAGAAGGGGATGTGAAAAATGGGGTCAATGACGAAGGCGTGCAGCACCTTGGCCATCAAGAACAGCCGCAACGACGAGCCGACCGTGCGGCTGAGTAGGAAGAACGCCGAGCCGGTCTTGTAAGCCGTCGGCCCGAAGCGCTGCTCCAAGTAGCCGTAGATGGAAATCAGGTGCAGCTTGTAGTACATCGGCAGCAGCACCAACGCTATCACCGAGTAGCCGACCATGTAGCCCAGCACCACCTGCATGTAGCTCATGGCCGAGGAATTGACGTAGCCCGGCACACTGATGAAGGTGACGCCTGAAATGGACGTGCCAATCATGCCGATGGCGATGACCCACCAGCGGCTTTGCCGCCCGGCCATGAAAAAATCGGAGGTGTCAGACTTGCGGCTGGTGTACCACGAGATGCCGATGAGCATCGCAAAATAGGCGATGAGAATGGCGAGGATAAGGCTTGGTGATAGGTTCATTATTTATCGGTGGACGGTGAGCGGTCAACGGCGGACGGTCAACGGTGGACGGTGGACGGCAGACGGTGGACGGTGGAGTTACTAGGACCTCCGTCAGCCATTGACCGTCAGCCGTCAGCCGCCAGCCGTCTTTCTTTCCAGAGAAAAAAGCCAGTCGTGACGAACACCGCTGCGGAGGAGAGTATCACCGCCACGGGCAGGTCTTCGCCAGCGCCGTCTTTTAGTTCGTTGATTTTTTCGGGGTTGAGCCAAGCGATGACGACTTGGGCGCCGTTGTTCAGGAAGTGCGCCGCAATGGGCACCCACAGGTTTTTTGTCCAATGAAACAGCAGGCCGAGTACGCCGCCCAGCAGCAGGATGGCGAAAAACCGCTGTATTTCAAAATGGGTGACGCTAAAAACGAGGGCCGTGAGGGCGATGCCGAGTGCGGGCTTGCCCGTGATTTCAATCAGTTTTTGCTGCCCGATGCCCCGGAAAACCAGCTCCTCGCCCAAGGCCGGTACGATGGCCATGACCACGAGGCTGGCCAGCATTTCCCACGGCGTCTGCATCACGAGCAGGCCCTCCATCAGCTTGATGGTCAGCTTCTCGGAATGTACCAGCGATTGCAGGGCGGGCACTTGGTCCACCAGCCATTTGTTGGCCACGAAAGCAGCCTGCGCCAGCGGGAAGGCCGACATCACGAACAACAAGCCCAGCATCAGGGTACCAGCCGTGGGCAGCACGTGAAGCTTTGCGGCGCTCAGTCCCTTTTTTTTGTAAAAAAGCCAAAGCGCCAATGCGGCGGGCAGCAGAAAGCTGGCAACATGGTTCAGGAAGAGTGCCGCCCTGACGAAGTAGCGGCTGCCCATGCTGCTGTTTGCATCAATCTGGAGTGCCGCTTGCAAGTCCATTCCCCGCAGGCTCGCAGCCAGCAATAACAGCCCGCTGCCCATGATGGAGCAAAGCCCGACCAGCAGCAGCGTGGTCATCAGTACAAACGCAGGCTTCGGCGAAAAAAGGGAAGTATCGCGGTCGGACTCCATGTGGAGCTCGCTCATTTGGTGACGTTTTATAATTTTGCACAAAGATAGATTTAGTTGGCAGTTTGGCGGTTGGCAGTTTGCAGCAAGTATCTGCGATTACGGCCCCGACTGACAACTGGCAAACCTTCGAACCAAGCATGACCAACCTAAGCGTAAACATCAACAAAGTCGCCCTCATCCGCAACTCCCGTGGCGGCAACCTGCCCGACCTCGTGCAAGTAGCCAAGGACTGTGAGGAGTTCGGCGCACAGGGCATCACGGTACACCCCCGGCCCGACCAGCGGCACATCCGCTACGACGACGTGCCGCTGCTGAAGGAGGTGGTGAAAACGGAGTTCAACATCGAGGGGAATCCCACCTTCGACTTCATGGCGCTGGTGCTGGACAACAGGCCGCACCAAGCCACACTGGTACCCGACACGCCCGGCCAGCTCACCTCCGACCACGGCTGGGACACGGTGGCGGATGCATTTTTCCTGAGAGAAGTGGTGTCGGAACTGAAGGGGGCAGGCATCCGGGTATCGCTTTTCATTGATGCAGAGGAGCGCCACGTGGAAGGCGCCAAGGCCGTGGGAGCCGACCGGGTAGAGTTTTACACTGGCGGGTTTGCGCATGAGTTTGCGAAAAATAAACTACAAGCCGTGGAAGCGCACCGCCGGTGCGCCTTACTTGCAAACAATATCGGCATCGGCATCAATGCCGGCCACGATTTGAACCTAGAGAACCTGCGTTTTTACAAAGAAAACGTGCCGGGACTGTTGGAAGTCTCCATTGGCCATGCGCTTATTTCGGACGCACTTTATTTCGGATTGTCCAATACCATCCAGATGTACCTTCGGCAGTTGCGTTAATTGAGCAAAAAAAATTTCTTTCCAGGCCGCATTCTACCCTTTACTTTCGTTGCTTTAAAGAATCTTTGATAAACATACCATTCTAAACAAGTTTGTTGCGTACTCATTAGTTGTGCTTTAAGCAGGATTTTGGATATTCTTTTTTACTCTTAAATAAATTGATTTAGTATGAAAAAACTTTCATTAGCCCTCGCGCTAACGCTGGTCAGCGCGTTTGCTGCGCTGGCCCAGCGCACCGTCATGGGCACAGTCACTGGCGACGACGGCGCAGCCCTAATCGGAGCCACCGTGCTCGAAAAAGGTACTTCCTCAGGTACCATTACAGACGTTGACGGCAAATACTCGCTCAGGGTATCCGGTGACGGAGCCGTCCTGGTTTTCAGTTTTACTGGTTTTACAACGGAAGAAGTGGCTTTGGGTGCTTCCAACGTGGTGGATGTCACCATGAAATCCGGTCAGGTGCTGGAGGAGGTGGTGGTGACAGCGTTGGGTAT
>JALOMF010000401.1 GCA_025455635.1 Saprospiraceae bacterium
AACCTGCTGGTTGTCAGGGTGGTATGCGATGATGTGTTGCTTGTTTTTTGACATAAAACAAAAAGTAAGAGGGGTGAGCGGGTGAGAGATGTGAGGCGGGTGAGCGGATAGAAGCGATAAGAGGATGAGAGCGAATTAAGTGGACGGAGGGTTGAATATTTTAAGTTGAACAAATTTGCTCAACCATTCCCCCTTCTGTTTCACTTGAATTGCTAAACCTCGTACGTTTCTCACCCGCTCACCCGCTCACTTTCTCAGCCGCTCACTTCTCTAAATAAGTTCAGCGACAAACTTATTAAATTTTTCTTTAAACGATGAATAGCCGCTGGTGGCGGGGCCGCTGAATCCGGTGTGAATTTTCACGACCCGGTCATTTTCATCCAAAAACAGCAGCGTCGGGTAGGCAAAAACCTCTTTTAGCATGGGCAGCGACTTGGCGGCGTCGGCTTTTTTGCTGGTGCCGGCATACACCATTTCGTAGGGCATTGCGAAGCGCTCCTTGTAGGTGCGTATGGCCCGGTCGGCGCTGGGTTTGTCGGCATGTTTTTCAAACGCAAGGGCAATCACGGCGAGGTTTTGCGGATTTTTTTCTTTCAGGAAATTGACCAAAAACTCCGTCTCGTCCCGGCAGTTGGGGCACCAAGTCCCCATGATTTGGATGATTTTCGCCTTGCCCTTGTACTCCGGGTTGTCGAGGGAAATGACCTTGCCATCGGGGTTTTGAAACGAAAAGGAGAACTTCTCGAAACCGGGGTTCAGGAAGGTGAGCGAGTCGGGGTCGGCCAGTTTGAAACTGGCGTCCTTGCGTTTGCCCGACCACGTGGTGCGGTAGTGTTTGCCCGAAAAAAATGCGCCCGTGAGCGTGCCGTCGGGCAGTATTTTACCATGAAAAAGAAAGGCATGGGAGCCGTCGAAGCAGGACAGGTAGAACTTGTCTTCCTGCACCGTGCCCTCCAAGAAGCGGTAGTCGCCCGTTTCCGTCAGGAAAGTGCCCGTGAGGCGGTTGCCCACCTGCTTGAACTCGCCGATGGCCGGGTACGGTTCCTCCGCTTCGGGGAAGGATTCGAGGCCGAATGTACAGGCCCAATCACCGCTCAGGTCAAGTGCGGGCTGCTTGCGCAACGTGGTGAAACGCCAGTCCTCGCCCTGTTTGGCCACGAAGGGGATGGTATAGTTTTCCTTGGTCGTGACCACCCACTGCCCCTCGATGGTATTGCCCATGAAGGCCGCCCGGATGTAGGATTCGTACATCGGGAACTTGATGAGGATGGTGTCCTGCGAGCGGTGCTTGCTTCGGCCAAAGGCGATGTCGGTGGCTGGCACGGTGATGCGCTCGTCGCCGTTGATGATGTCAATGTGGAAAGTGGTGTCGTTTTCGTACACCACCTCAAAATTGAACGGCAGCTCGAACTGGTTCACATCAGCGAACTTCATGTTCACCTTGTCGGGCAGCGGTTGGCCCTTGGGGTTCGGGGAAATGAACTCCGGCGTGAGCTTGAGCACCGCCCGCCAAGCGCCAGGGGGTAGTTTGGTGAAATGGCCGTCCATGACGAAGCAGCCTTGCAGGAAATAGGCACTGAAAGCCAGTGCGCCGAGAAAAAGGATGATTTTATATTTCATTTTGAAAATGCTACTTTTTTGAGTGGCCAAAAGTATGAAACAGTTCGGGCATGAATTGGATTTGGGGAAAGCAGAAAAATCAGCCCAGCAGAAATGTTCAAGCTGCCAGTTTTATCGTGAACACGCTCCCCTGCCCCAGCTCCGACCAGACGTTGATTTCGCCGCCGTGGGCATGGATGATTTTGCGGGTCAGGCTGAGACCGATTCCTGAGCCGCTTTTTTTGGTGGTGTAAAACGGCACGAAAATCTGCTGCAAAATCTCGGCCTCGATGCCCGTGCCGTTGTCGGCGATGGAAAGTTGCAACTGCCCAGCTTCCTGCACGGCCTTGATGGAGATGATTTTATCAGCCGAATCGGGCGGGAACGACTCGGCGGCGTTCTTGATGAGGTTGATGACGGCCATGGTCATCAGTTTTTTGTCGCAGTGGATTTCAGTGGCGTTTAAGTTGCTGATTTTCAACTGAATATCCATGTTTTTCATATCAGTGGCAAACAGTTGCTGCACCTCCTGCAACCAGTCGGCGATGGAAAAAACCTCGATTTGAAGTTCCAATGAAATGGCCAGTTTTTTATACTGCTTCGTAAAATCGAGTAAGCCGCTGCTGCGGTTGGAAATGGCGCTGAGGCTGAGTTTGAGGTCGTCGAGGGCTTCGCCTTCGAGGGTGGTTTGGCCAGCAATGAGGCCGTTCATGGCCGAGGAGAGGGAGGCAATCGGGCTGACGGAGTTCATGATTTCGTGGGTGAGCACCCGTGTTAGCTTGTCCCAAGCCACCAGTTCCTGCTCGCTCATCTGCTTTGAGATGTCCACGAACGAAAACAGCGACATTTCCTCGCCCTTGAAATGGATGAGGCTGCGTTTGATTTTCAGCACAGTCTTAGTGAAAAGCTCGTTGAGCTGGAAAATCCGCTCGTCGCCCGGTTTCATGGCGGCTAGGATGTGGTACAATCCTTCGTCAATTTTTTGAAAACCCTCCAAATCCGGGATATAGGATTTGTGCAGCATTTTGCGGAGCGTATCATTGACCATGATGGCTTTATTGGCAGTGTTAAAGCATACCAGGCCAAAATCCACATTGGAAATAATGACCTCCACATATTGCTCCTGAAATTCCTTCTGGGTGCGCAGCGTCCGGTATTTATCCGATAATTTATTCAATAAATAATTAACCTTCGCCGCCTCGCCCGCACTGGGGCTGTCATTGAAATGCACTTCGAAGTCATCATAAATCAGCGAGGAAATAAGCGTTTTAAACTTGGCATCATTGGCACCATATTGCCGTATTAATGCGAATATGACCACCACAATCAACAGCAAGGAAAGCAATGCTGGCATGGTAAAATTATTTAACCAAAGCCAATATGCAAGTGTGCTAATCGCAACCAAGGACAACGAAAAAAACACTACTGCGACTCGTGTTTTTTTATTGATAAAATTAATTTCGTTGGGCATTAGATTTCATGTTTTTTCATGCGCCGATACAATGCCGCACGGGTGATGCCCAGCTCGGCTGCGGCCTTTGAAATATTGCCGCCCGTGGTCTGAAGGTGGTGCTGGATGATTTTCTTTTCTGCCTCTTCCAGCGTGAAGGTCTCGTCAATCATTTCGTTGACCGACTTGGAGCTGTTGAGCATGTAGGCCACATCGAGGTGCGGCCCCTCCGACAAGATAACGGCCCGCTCCACGGCATGTTCCAGTTCCCGAACGTTGCCGGGCCAGTCGTAGCGCCGCAGTTGCTGGAGCGCATCGGCAGTGACGGTGACCTGGGGCTTTTTGTATTTCTGCTTGTGCTGCTTGAGGAAGTGGTTGACCAGCAGCTTGATGTCGCCCTCCCGTTGGCGCAGCGGCGGCAGGTTTATTTCCACGGTGTTGATGCGGTAGAGCAAGTCCTGTCGGAAGGTTTCCTCCTTCACCATCTTTTCCAGCGGGGCGTTGGAGGCGCAAATGAGGCGGATGTCCACCGCTTTGGCCTTGGTGCCACCGAGGGGCATCACCAGCTTGTTTTGTAGCACGGCCAGCAGTTTTGCTTGGTTTTTTTTGGACAAATTCCCGATTTCGTCCATGAACAAGGTGCCACCATCGGCGGCCACGATGCGCCCGATTTTGTCAGTCTTGGCGTCGGTGAAGGCCCCTTTTTTGAAGCCAAAAAGCTCGCTCTCGAATAGCTCATCGGGAATGGCACCTAAATCTATGGTGATGAATGGGGCCTCCCGCCGACCGCTAAGTTCGTGCAGCTTGCGGGCGATGACCTCCTTGCCCGTGCCGTTTTCGCCCCGGATGAGGATATTGGCATCGGTGGGGGCCAGTTTTTCCACCATTTTTTTCACCTCCTCCATCTGCGGCGACTCGCCAATCACGTGGCTTCGCAAGGATTGGATTTGCTCCCGCAACAGGCTGGAATGGGCTTTCTCTTTCTGTTCGTTTTTGCGGCTCTCCACCAGCATGGTGATGGAATGAAGTGTGGCGAGCACCTTCTCGTTGTGCCAAGGTTTTTCGATGAAATCGGTAGCGCCAGTCTTCAGCGCAGCCACCACTTTGTCCACTTCGCTGTAGGCCGTAATCATGACCACCTCCGTGTTTGGGCGCAGTTCCTTGATTTTTTCCAGCCACATCAGCCCCTCTTTGCCGTCTTGTTGGCCGGGCCGGAAGTTCATGTCCAGCATGACGATGTCCGGCTCGTGCTGCTCCAACAAGCGGGGCAGGTGCTGGGGGTTTGTGCCACCAAACACATGTGAATAGTGCTGTTTGAGCAAGATTTTCAAGGAAAGTATGATGTCTTCCTCGTCGTCAACGATGAGGATGTTGGTCGTGTGATTCATAAAGTCAATTGCGATTGGCTGGGGTAAAATTAGCAAACTGTTCGGAAATGAACAGTGCGGGGTAGATGAACTTGCCCACCCCTGCCTTGCTATTTGCTTCGCAAGCTTTCGCAGCCCTAAAGGGGAACCATACACATTCATGCGCAGCTTGGATTCACAATT
>JALOMF010000402.1 GCA_025455635.1 Saprospiraceae bacterium
TTCGCCTTGCACACCGTGGATGGAAGCATTTACTACGGCTATCCCAAGAAAATCACGGAAAAACAGGTCATATTCACGGCGAACAACGCAGGGAATATCAGGCTCAGGCCAAGTGAAGTCCAATATATAGAGCCAGTTATATCAACGCTTGTGGCCAGGGAAGCTTATGTGAACGAATATGCCATAAGCACTAAAAAATGGTTTTCCGAAAATGGCAAGTTTCTTGGATACCAGCATGGTAAAATACTGCACAATGATGCCGTAGGAAATATATCTGAGACCGATATAAGTGAGCTGCAATCTTACAAGTTATTAAGCCAACCGCTATCATTCAAAGGTCACGGGCGCTCATTGATGTTTGCACAAACAGGTTTTGGAATGAAGCCTCGTGAAAAGGAGTATCGCAATATCATGGTAGGTATCAATGTGCTTTCCTATGGTTTTTCTGAAAACTTTTCGATGTCAGCTGGTCTTATTTCCTTCCTTCCTTACCTGGATGTCAAACTATCAAAGTCACTGGGTAAATACGTGCACATAAGTGGCGGTGGATATGGTTTTTTGCCATTTTCAGTGGGCTTTCACGGAGCCTTATCGCTGGGCACACCTAATTATTTTATAAACATTGGGTACAATAAAAACATAGACAACGAGGCTACTTACATAAGTGTTGATTTCGAGGATTTTAATTGTGGCGCATCTATAAAAACAGGGCGCCGTTCCAGGGTTTTTGCTGAATACCATATATTGACTTCCAAATCCGATGACGACCGTTATGGCATGACTTTTTACCAAACCGGCTTCGCAAATTCATTCTCATGGGGATATGGTTGGTTCAATAGAAGACTTCGTTTCGAGGCAGGCATAATGCAAACCGGGCCATATTTGTCTTGGAATTGTTTTTCTACTTTTTCAAACAGTACTTGCCGTGAATATTTTCATGTGCCAATACCTTTTTTTTCGATGGCTATCAGCTTTCTGCGTTAACCCCTCCAATTCCATAAAACCCAAACTTTCGCTCGACTATTTAGTTTTTTTCTCGGATTCCCGGTTGTTTTGTATCCAGTTCTTGTTTTCTCCCGACAATATTTTTTCAATGTTTTCTACGAAAATGCCAAACCGATTGTCGCATTCATAAGGTACAGTTTTGGTTTCATAGAACAGCTTTTCCCGCTTTAGCACTTCTGCCGTAATGCGGTATCCCGTCCAGTTTTCATGGTTTCTGTTGATGGCCAAAAGTCCTTGGCAAATGGCCACGACTGCCCCCAATGCACCGATTGTAATAGTTAATGAAGTGCCGAACTTCTCAGCATATCCCGCCAGCAACGGAATAAGTACCGAGGCAATTAAACTGGCGGTGCGCAAGGCTTTATAGGTTTTTTGATTGTTCAACGCTTTTTGTTCCATCCAGCCAATTTGTCCATCAACCCGGTCTTTTAAATAGGTCTGTTCGTTCATAATCTTACATTGATAAATAGATTCATTGATTTGGCGAAATTAAGCTACGTCAACGCTTTTTTAAGTATTTTCTGTGAAAACAACAAAAATAGGTCATAACCCGCTCGGAACGCCAAATGCGAATTACTTTTGGCTTCACAATTGTTCACTACACAAAAAACAATCTAAATGAAAACATTACACGACCACCTTCACCAAGACCCAAACTCCCCACAGCCCAAGCGCATCCTCGCCCTCGACGGCGGCGGCATACGTGGTGCGCTTACCCTCGGCATCCTCAAATCCGTGGAAGACATCCTTCGGGAACGGCATGGCGGCAGCCCAGATTTCAGGCTTTGCGACTATTTCGACCTCATCGGGGGCACCAGTACTGGCTCCATCATCGCCACTTTGCTGGCCATTGGTAAAAATGTGGACGAGATTCAGGAAATGTACCAAAACCTCGGCACACGTGTCTTCGGTAAGTCAAGGATGCTCGCCCTGCTTCGTGCCGGAAAATTTGACGTGTCGGAACTTGAAAAACTGCTGGAAGAGCAACTAGGGCAGGAAACCATCGGTGGCAAAAGCATTAGGACGGGCCTTTGCATCGTGGCCAAACGGGCTGACACCGGCGGTACCTGGGCGTTCTTCAACCACCCCGGCGGCAAATATTTTGAAGCCAACAAAGGCATTTTGCTCCGCAATGCGGTACGTGCCAGTTCAGCAGCCCCTACCTATTTCGATGCAGAGGCCTTCGATGTCGGCAATGGTGAAATCGGTGCCTTCGTGGATGGTGGCGTGAGCATGCACAACAACCCCGCCATGCTCCTCTTCCTGATGGCCACCACCAAGGGCTTTCCCTTCCATTGGAAAACCGGCGATGAACTGCTCGAACTGGTGTCGGTCGGTACTGGCTACGCCAAAAACCGTCGCCAAGTGGACGAATGTGTGGGCATAGCTGGCGTGAAATGGGCGCCCGTGGTGCCTGCCATGCTCATGGACGATGCCGACAACCACAACCAGCTCTTGCTGCAGTACATGTCCAAATCGCCCACTGCCCGGCAAATCAACTCAGAGTTTGGTGACCTCGCTGAGGATAACCTGTGCTCAAAACCACTGTTCCACTATCTTCGGTATGACGTCAAATTAGAGCAAAACGTGCTGAACGATTTGGGTTTCACAAAGGTGGTCGCAGAAAAAATAAGGGAAATGTCGGACGTGAAAAACAAAGAAGTATTGAGGGATATTGGATTGGCCGCTGGTAGGGTTTTGGTTGAGGATGACCATTTTCCCCCTGTATTTAATGTGTGATTTAAAATGATGGCGGGAGTAGTTAACCCCGCCATCATTTTATTGCTTCATGCATCCAATCTTCCAGCGCAAAAGATTAAATCCAAAACGCTCATATTGTTCAAAAAACCAAGCCTGTCCTCAAATACTTGCGGATATCTAAATGACTGGTTATCAGTTGTTTGAAGTTCGATTTCGTTTCTTTTGTCAATCAATTCAATTGGATTAAATTCGTATTTATTAGTTAATTCAATGACTGATTTTAACCGTAATATTTTCAAGCAATTATTCAATAAATCATAGTTCCAATCCCATAATAATTCATAATTTTTTTCCTTAAAATAGGCTTGGAAAACCTCGCTGTAATGCTCGAAAAAAGGCGAGTTTCCATACGCTGAACAAATCGCCCGCCAATGCTGGGCTTGCCAAGGCTCGTCATAAGCAATGCGCACCTCCCGGATGGGCTGTTGTTGGTTTTTGCCCTTCCGGAGCGGAATGGTCAACCGATGCGGCCCGTTCACGGCGGCGATGACGCAGCGGTTGCGGTAGCTGCCTTTTACGTAATGCTCATGCTGCTCCAACACGACGGTCTCGTGCTTCGCAAACTCAAGAAACCAGCTCACGGGCGGCAAATAACCCAGTGTCATCAAAGCTGGTTTTGATTCGATTGATTCAACCATTTATGCTTTTTCCAATTGGAGTTCAGGCCGCTGCACCACCGTCTTGCCGTTCAGGTGGAAAGCACCATAGTACCTTGCCCCCAGCACCACGCCTTCCTTGCCGATGGAATGGAGGGCAAAACGTCCCTCCTGTGGCAGCACCGAATGGTGGCGGCGATGATGGTGCAGGTTTTCGTAAGTCTCGTAGTCCAAGGCTTTGCGGCTTTCCAATTTTTCCACAAGGCCAAATTGCGAAGCGACAGCCTGCCATCCTTGTTGGACGATTCCCTCGAAAACCTTCGATTTTGAGCCGCTGCCATACGCCACGAAGCCGATTTTTTTGCCAGCCAATTTACTGTTTTCCGCCGCATCGAAATACAGTGTGCTCATCAGCGCCATGAAAACGGAGCCAGTGTAAAGATTGCCAATTAAGCTGCTGGCCCGCTGCGCTTTTTCCAGTTTATTTTTTACAAAAAGCTGGTATTCAGTGGATTGAGAAATAGTCTTGGCGTCTGGCACGGCCTCCCATTTGCCCTTGGCCACCATTTCCTTCGCAAACTCCTCCCCAAAAATCCGCTTGGCATGGAAGGAGTAGGGGAGGTGGAAGGCCATGCGCTCCCAACGGTCGGAGAGGGCGGTTTCCGTTGCGTCAGCCATTTGCCTGAAATGCGCCAATGCCTCTGTCATGCGGTCTTGGTAACATTGGTTGGAGAAGGGGCCGTCGAACACAGGCGTTTCCGTGAACTCCTTGCGGCGGGGCTTGTAAAAATCATGCACGCTGTCCATCGCTACGCCAAAATTGCGGGGGATGACCAGCAGCCTGGGGTTCCATTTCACCAATACCGCCACAGCGCCTGCGCCCTGTGTGTACTCGCCCGTGGACTCACTTTCGTACTTCGCAAAATCGCTGGCAACGACGATGGCCATGCGCTCCCGGTCGCCAGCCACCCAGTCGAGGCAGTTCTGGAGGGCATCCGTGGCGGCGATGCAGGCGAAGGTCATGTCCACCACATCGCAATGCCGGAAACTGCCGCCCAGCCGCTGTTGCACCATTTCCACAGCGTAAGTGGCGGTGGGCTTTGCACCATCCAAAGCGCTTTCCGTGCCGAGGTAAACCCGACCAATCTGTTCTGGTCGTAGCCTGTTTTTCTCCATCAATTCGCTGATGGCCTCTGCGGCCATTGTGGCAGCGTCTTCGTGTACGTCAGGGAAGGCC
>JALOMF010000018.1 GCA_025455635.1 Saprospiraceae bacterium
ACTCGCCGATGTGAGCAATAAGCTCCGCAACGCCGAGGCGCAGTTGTCGGGTTTCCGCTCCGGCAACCAGGTCATCAACCTCGACATGGAGACCGACGCCACGCTGAAGGAACTGACCCAGCTCGACCTGCGCCGCATTGACCTCGACATGAAATACGCCGAGATGGAGCGACTGCAAGCGCCGCTTTTCACAGGCAGGAGGCTCGACGAGTTTTCGCCGAATTTCGAGGCGCTGCAAGACCCCATCTTCCGGGACAGCTACATCAAGGCGCAGGGCTACGAGTCGCAGCGCAAGGATTTGCTCCAAAAATACACCGACTCGCACCCCGCCGTGGCCAACCTCGACGAGAAAATCAAGGAGTCCAGAACCTTTCTGAACGAGACGCTCATCTCGACCATGCGCAATATCCAAGCGAAGCAGGACGAAGTGGACCACAACCTCGGCAACCTCTCCGCCCAAATCAAGCGCTACCCCGAAAAAGAGCGCACCTACGTGGTGCTGGAGCGGGAAGTGGCGCTGAACGAAGCCACCTACAACCACCTCATGCGCAAGCGCACGGAACTGGCCATCAGCAAGACCTCCGACCTTTATCCCCACAAAATCATCGAACATGCCGAGCGCCCAAAGCACATCGTTTCGCCAAACGCCTCGCTGCTCTACGGCCTGAGCGTGCTGTTCGCCTTGCTGCTGGGCATGGTGATTGCCTACGTCCGCAGCTTTTTCAGGGACCGGGTGCAGGGCAAGGACGACCTCGAAGCCGTGCCAGTGCCCGTACTCGGCAGCGTTTACACCAAATCAAAAAAACTGCAACAGGACGGCTTTGCGCTCGTGTCGGGGCTGGTGGCCTCGCTCGACAAGCTGCCCGACGACTGCGTAAAACACCAAGGTCGGTTGCTCGTGACCACGTCCATGCTTCCCGGCGAGGGCAAATCCTTCACGACCACCGAGCTGGCCCGTGCCTACGCCGCCGTGGGCAAACGGGTGCTGGTGGTGGACATGGACGTGCGCAAGCCGACGCTCCACCTCAATTTCAAGGTGCAAAACCAACTGGGCTACTGCGACGTGCTGGAAGGCCGGGTCTATGCCCTGAACGCCATCCAACCGACGGCGGAGGAGAACCTGTTCATCCTAACGGCGGGGCGCTTGCAGTCGAACAATTACGCCCTTTTGTTCAACCGCCGCTCGCTCGATTTCATCCACGATTTCCGCTGGCACTTCGATGTGGTCATCGTGGACACGCCACCGCTCGGCGTCTTCGAGGACAGCCTGCCCATCATGTCGGACAGCACGGCGAACCTCTTCGTCATCCGCTCCGGCTACACCAAAAAGCGCATGTTGAGCCGCATCGCCGCCTTGACTTCCGACTTCCACGTGCCCAACCTCTACCTCGTGCTGAACGGCCAAGCCGTCAGCTCGAAAGTGCCGGGCTACAAGCGGTACATGAAGAAGTATTATGGGGCGGGAGCTGGGTCGTGAGGAAATAAAATTCGATTTAAGATTGCAGGTTAAACCGCCTTGCGGTGTAACCTGCAATCTTATAGATGAACGCATTTAAAGTTGATGGCAGCCACCTTGGAGAGGAGGGGTTATCAAACCCCGGCGTTCCGGAACAGCCGGGTTTGATAACCCGGCCTCCCAAGAAGGTATTGCAATACCGAACAGGCATTGCTACTTCAATAGTTGAAGAATCGTTTAATCATAAATATTTAATCACACAAAAACAGGGATAACCCAAAAAACAACCAGAACAAAATCCCTTCGCCACCCACTTTCCATGTTCATCAAATCCGTCATCACGTCCCCCAAAACCCTGGCCCTGCTGGCGCAAGCCGTGGCATCTGGCGGCAATTTCGCCTTGGGGGTACTGCTCGCCCGGTGGCTGGGCTTGGCGGCATTCGGGCAGTACAGCCTGCTGTGGATGGGGGTGCTGTTTTTGCTCAGTTTGCACCAAGCCTATTTCACGCAGCCGCTGATGGCGCTGTTGGCGGGTAAAAAAACAGAGGAGCAACCCGGCTACCTGCAAGCCCTGACGGTACTGCAAGTGCTGCTTTCGGCAGTGTTGCCGTTGCTGGCGTTGCTGGCTTTTTTAGGGATAAAAACCTGGGGCATCGAGGCCGATTGGCTGCCTTGGTTGCCCGTCACGGGGCTGCTGCTGTCGGCGTATTTGCTCCAAGAATTCACCAAAAGGTACTGCTTCGCAAAAAAGCTGAACCACGTGCCGCTGCTCATGGACGCAAGCCTTTTCGGGTTGCTGCTGCCCAGTTTGGCGGCGCTTTATTTTTTGGGGAAACTGAGCCTCGGCACCGCCTTGATGGCCCTGACGGCGGCCTACGCCCTGAGCTTTGTTTTGGGCGCAAAACTGGCCGACATCCACCCCTTCAAAGATTGGAAAATAGCGAACCTCAAGCATACCGCTAAAGAACATTATCACTATTCGTTTTGGCTGTTGGGCACCTCGTTGGTGCAGTGGTTTTCCGGCAACTTCTTCCTCGTGGCCGCTGCGGGCACGCTGGGGACGGTGGCGCTGGGGGCATTGCGCATGGCACAGAACATGGTTGGACTGTGCCACGTCATCTTCCTCGCCATGGAGAACATCGTGCCCGCCGAGGCTGCCCGACAGTACTTTTCGAGTGGTGAAAAAGCCATGTTCGCCTACCTGCGGCGGGTGGGCCTGCTGGCTGGCATCCCGGTCGGGCTGCTGCTGGCTGGCTTCACGCTGGCTGCCCCGTGGCTCATCGGCTGGCTATACGGTACTGATTATCAGGCATTTGCCTATTTGGTGGGGCTGTTCGCTGTGGTGTATGCGCTGGGCTATGTGGCCACTTTGCAGCGTTTTGCACTGCGTTCGATGCAGTACACCTCGCCCATGTTCATCGCCTACGCCGTGAGCGCCGCCGTGAGCGTGCTGGCGGCTGGCCCAGTGGTCAGGCAATGGGGCATCGGCGGGGTGATGGCCGGGCTGATGGGCGCACAGGTGCTCATGCTGCTGGTGTATGGTTTTTTCATTTTGAAAAAACGCCGGGGCAATGCTGAAGCTCCCAGTCAAATCCTTGCATCCTCGCATCCTCAAATCCTAAAGCATTGAAAATCATCCACTTGGTACTCGGCAAGGCCAACCCCAACCGCATGAACGGGGTGAACAAAGTGGCCTTTCAATTGGCGAAGACCCAACAGGAACTGGGCCACGAGGTCGTGCTGTGGGGCATCGCCGACTCGCTGGTACACGACTACCCGGCCCGCAGTTTCAAGACCGAGCTTTTCAGGAAATCCAGTAATAAATTCCGCTTGGACGAATCGCTGGAGAAGGCCGTGGCGGCGCTGCCCAAGCAGGCCGTGGTGCATATCCACGGGGCGTTCATCCCCGATTTTTACCTGCTGGCGAAGCGGCTCCGGCAGCACGGCATTCCCTACGTACTCACCTCGCATGGGGCCTTCAGCGCCGTGGCCATGCAAAAGAGCCGTTTGCGCAAGCGCCTCTATTTTTCTTTCTTGGAAAAAACGCTGGTGCAAAACGCCAAGGCCGTGCAGCTCCTCGGCGACCTGGAGTACAGCCACTTGGACCAGCTCGTGAAAATCGGGCATAAAGTGCTGATACCCAATGGCATGGAGCTGACCGACCTGCCCGAAATCCTGGAAAAACCAGCCAACGCCGAGCTGACTTTCGGCTTTTGCGGCAGGCTCGACAATTACTACAAGGGGCTGGATTTCATGCTCCGGGGCTTTTCGCTTTTTTTGAAAAAAGGCCACCGTGCCCGCCTCGAACTCATCGGCGATGGCGACGACCGCCCGGCGTTGGAGCAATTGGCGGGGGAACTGGGCATCCGGCAGCAAGTGGTTTTTCATGGGGCGAAGTACGGCGAGGAGAAGTTCCGGCTGATGGCGCAGGCCGACGTGTTCGTGCACACGAGCCGCTCAGAGGGCTTCCCGATGGCGGTGCTGGAGGCTGCGGCGCTGGGCCTGCCCTGCCTCACCAGCGAGGGCACGAACATCAACCGATACATCCGGCAGTACGGGGCGGGGTTCCCGATGGATGGCCCGCCCGACCCGTTGCGCATTTGCGAAGCGATGGAAAATGCGGCCAATTTTTACGAAGTAAAACAACTGAAGCCGCTCGGCGAGAACGCCCGAAGGATGGTGCAGGAAGCTTTCGATTGGCGGCGGATAGGGGCAGAGCTGGTGGCGGTGTATTCGGCCTGATTTGGCCGTTTTCTTTCCCAAGATGGGAAATATTTCCATTATTCGTATCGGTTCAAAATAGAAGTGTTTGTCTAAGTGTCTGAAATTCAATTAGTTATGTTTTGGGTCTATTCTTTGAAACAAATGCTTGCCCTTACATACAATTCCATAAACGAATGAGTCTCACACTACAAAAACTATCATACAAACAACTCGGCGGCAAATCCTTCTTTAGGCTTGCCATCCTTGCCGCCTTCTGCCTTGGCTTGAACAGCGCCAATGCCCTCAATCCAAGTTCTGTCAGCATCACCAACAGGTCTGGTTCGAGGTTCATCCTCAACTCGAACGACCCCTGCGATGAGGGGCCACGTGCTGCGTATGTGGCC
The DNA here is from genome assembly GCA_025455635.1 of Saprospiraceae bacterium. Lineage (GTDB taxonomy): Bacteria > Bacteroidota > Bacteroidia > Chitinophagales > Saprospiraceae > UBA6168. The sequence goes on from JALOMF010000018.1 coordinate 4,564, forward strand.
TATCAGATTTGCAACACGACGGGCGGAACCTTGACCAACCTCACGGCGACCATCAGTGGGCTGCCTGCGAGCTACACCCTGCTGGCGGGGCAGCCTGCCGCCCAGGCGATTGGCACTTTGCTGGCGGGTAGTTGTACCACCGTGTTTTGGTACGTCGGCTATCCCTGCACCAACAATACGACCGCCAATATCGTCGTGACGGTATCGGATGCCAATCCCGGCACCAATTCCGCAACATTTGCCACGGCAACCCGGTCAACCAATGATTCGGGTTCAAGCGGTGAAATCACGAAGTTTACGGTTGGCCCTGGCCTTTTGCTTGGCTCGACGACCTACGTTGATTTTGAATACGAATTGGCGACAAACATCCCTAAAAATGGGGTCGTCCATTTTCAGCCTGCCGGCAATACCAACTTCAATGCGGGCTGCATGAGGCTCACCCGTACGGAGATAAGGGCCACCGCCATACCGACCATTGTGCCACTGGGCAGCATCAATACCTTGCAATATGTGGCAGCAAATGCCGTGAATGGCGGCGGCAAGAAAAAAGTGACGGTACGCTACCATTTCTTGGTGAACTGCAACGCAGTGAACACCGAAATGGCACCCTACGCAGCCAGTCATTCGGGCAATACCAACGACAGCAATTTTAAGTACCATAATGATTATGCGGAAAACGACCAAGTGCTCGGTACAGCCGCTTTCCCGCCCGTTGACCCATGTCTGCTCGGCTCGACGGATGATTTTGCTTCGCAACAGGTAGGCGCAGCCTCTGGCTTAGAAGGCAGCGGTGACGCATGGAGCGCCGCATGGGGCGATTTTGACAACGACGGCTTCCCCGACTTGTTCGTGACCACGCACAACCCGAAGCAGCCCAACGAACTCTACGTCAACAACAAAAACGGCACTTTCACGAAAGTGGAAAAAGCGCCTTTCAACTCGGATGTGGCTTCCTCATCGTCTGCCTCTTGGGGTGACTTCGACAACGATGGCGACCTCGACCTTTACGTGGCCAACAACATCGGCTTCGATAATTTCCTCTACCGCAATGAAGGCGGCGGAAGTTTCACCAAAATACTCAACGACCCCATCGTCAGCTACAACGGCTACTCGCATGGCGTGAGCTGGGGCGATTACGACAACGACGGCTACCTCGACATGTTCGTGGCCGTGTACTGGGAGACTGCTTTTAACCTGCTCTACCACAACAACGGCGATGGTACTTTCAGCGAGGTGACCAACAACCCGGTCACCAACGAGGCATCACGCTCGGTGTCGGGCGTATGGGGCGATTATGACAACGACGGCCTGCTCGACCTCTTCGTGGCCAACACGGGCGGCCAGAACAACAGCCTCTACCACAACCTCGGCGGCGGCAATTTCGAGCGCATCACAACGGGCGAAATCGTGAACGACGGCGGCAGCAGCGTGGGCGCTTCATGGGCCGACTACGACAACGACGGCGACCTCGACCTCTTCGTGGCCAATGCGGGCAACGAGCCTTGTTTCCTTTATAAAAACAACGGCGGTGGCAGTTTTGGCCGCATGAATGTTGGCGCAATGACCACCGACAAGGGCCATGCCCACGGCAGCGCTTGGGCCGACTACGACAACGACGGCGACCTCGACCTCTTTGTGGCCCGTGATGGTCAAAACAACAGCCTCTACCGCAACGACGGCGGCGATGTTTTTACCTCGATTAACAACGAAATGACCAGCAACGATGGCCTTTCTTTTGGTACTGCATGGGCTGACTACGACCGGGACGGCGACCTCGACCTCTTCGTAGCCAACAGGAAGGACAAGGGCAATTTCTTTTTCAAAAACAACAAAGGAACTTGCAAAAACTGGTCGTCCATCAAGCTGGTCGGTACTCGCTCCAACAAGGCGGGCATCGGTGCCAAGGTGTCGGTCACGGCTAAAATAAACGGCGTGGAAGTCACCCAAATGCGGGAAGTCTCTGCACAGAGCGGTGGCGGCACGGGCGGCCAAAACGACATGCGGCTCATTTTCGGAATGGGCAACGCCGCCAGCATCTCGAGCATCACGGTTGTGTGGCCGACTGGCTACCGCCAAACCCTGAGCGGCCAGCCCGTCAACCAGCACCTGACCATCCAAGAGGACAATACCTCGGAGGTAAGCGGCAGGGTGTATTTCGAGGACGGCATCAGTTGCAGCACGGGCCAAGTGGCCTTGCCAGCAGCGGCGCTCACGGCCAATTTCCGCTCGGTGAAAGCTGGAAGCTGGAACTCTAGCGCCACTTGGGCGGGCGGCATTATCCCCAATGCGGGCTTCATCAACAATCAAAGAATCAGTATCGAGCACGATGTGACGCTGCCTTCGGGACTTTACATGCAAGGTACTTCGGCCATCTGGGTGACGAACGCCAAGCTCACGGTGAATGGTACTATTTCTTGCGCAAATGGAGCCATCAGGGTGCTGAACGGGGAACTGTTGCTGAACAGTGGAAGCTTGGACCTCACAGGTACTTCGGCCTACCTGCACGTCAAGCAGAGCAGGGTGACTGTCGCCAACGGCAGCCACTACAGCGTTGGCAAAAAACACTGGGAAAATGCGACCCTGCAAGTATCGGGCAGTTATGACAACAACGGCATAGACACGCTGGAAAACGTGAAAATGCTGATTGGCGGCAATATCCAGAACACCCTTTTCGGAGCGATGGTCGTGGATGGTGCCGTGGTGAAATCCAATACCGGCGGCTTCCAAAACATTGCGCCAGCGCAAATAAAAGGCAACGACCTCGTGCTCTGGATACCGAATGGCGTTATCCAAAACCTGTCTTTCTGGACGGCATCTGTGGCACAATACTGCACACCTACTTGGTCAGTTCCGACCGGAATTTCGGCAAGCTACCTGCCCGCTGGCAGGGATTGTGGCACCATTGCCGACCGATTCGTGGCCGACCCATCGGCTGCTCCGGCGCCAGACCAGCGCAATTGGATTGGCATCCCATACGCCCGTGTGTCCTTCCCGCCCAGCAACGTAGTGGTTTTTGCGGACGAAGACGGCTTCTACTCGGCCTTTTTGCCCGTAGGCAACTACACGGCACAGGTGCAGTCGCTGCCCAATTTTATACCGCAATGCCCCAACAACACGGGCAGCCAGCCCGTGGCTGTCACCAGTGTTGGGCAGCATTACCAAAACAACCATTTCGGCCACTCGGTCATTGCCAATATGCCCGACCTTTTCACGGAGGTCATCTCGGCGGCACACCGAATCGGGGAAGATAACCTGTTGATTATCAATTTTAAAAACCTTGGGACGGCTACCGCAAAGAACACCGTCATACAGCTCTCCATTCCTGCCGAGCTGGAGATTTTGGTCAGCTCCATACCTTTTGCAGCGGCCAAGAACGGCAACGCCAAGCTGGAGTTCCCGATTGGCGATGTAGCTCCCAACGGCAAGGGCACGATTTACATTTCCTACACCGTGGGCCTGATGACGCCCATCGGCACCGACATCGTGATTGAGGCCAGCATCTCCAACGGTGAGCCTGAGCTTTCTACCAACAACAATGCCTCGGTGGACAAATCGCAGGCCGTGGCTGCCTACGACCCGAACGATATTGCCGTCAGCCCTGCCCGTTTTGTGAAAAAAGACGAGTGGCTGCACTACAAAATCAGGTTCCAGAACGTAGGCAATATCCCTGCCTCGCAAGTGCGGGTGGAAGACGAACTGCCTGCTGGCCTCGACCTCTCGACCTTGGAGCTGGGCGGCGTGAGCCATACCTACAAGCTCCAGTCGGATGGCCGCAAGTTGACTTGGATTTTCCCGAACATCAACCTGCCCGACAGCCTCTCCAACGAGGCGGAGAGCCACGGCTACATCACTTTCCGCATCAAACCGGAGAAGGACCTGGAAATTGGTCATAGCATGAAAAACCGGGCTGCCATCTACTTCGACAACCTGGCGCCAGTGATTACCAACACCGTGGAAAACATCCTGGTGGACGAACTGGCGAAGCCTAGCCGGGCCATTGCGAAGCCACTGCAAATACACCCGAACCCAAGCGCTGGCAAAGTGACGGTGCAGTCCTTCGACCTGAGCGCCGAACCGGACGCCTTCTTCGTTTCGATGGAGGTCTTCGACCCCTTCGGCAGGCAGGTACACCAATCAAGCGGAGTGGACACGCAGCGCCAAGAACTTTACCTCTACGAGTTGCCTGCGGGCACCTACCACGTGAAGGCCGTTGATAGCAAGGGCAGGTCTTACGCTGGCAAAGTGGTGCTGGTGGAGTAAACAACAAGCCTCGATTCCCTTCCCATTTTGGGAAACCACACAATAGAACATCTAAACACAACAACGATAACGAATGGCTAATCCATTGATAAACAATGGGTTGGCCTTCGTTTTTTTAATTGGCATTTTTATCGTTGTATATATTGCAAAGCCAACGCTGGCGCACCCCCAAGTGATAATGTAAAATAACAGCCTCCATCATGTACCGCAGTAAGGCCATGCTCAACAAAATCATCCTCCTGCTCACGCTGAGGATTTTGAGCTATTTCACCCTCTTCCCCGACTCCGTGCTGCTCACGCAGGCCATGAAGACCGGACTTCGGCTGCTGCTCACGTTCACCGCATTTTTTATCCTGAAATCCCTGCGGGACAAGCACCGCTCCCACGCATTTGCCTACGGCAATTTCACGCCATTTGCGATGTACGGCGGCTACCTGCTGCTGGGGCTGCTGTCGGTGGCCTGGGCCTCGCTGCCCAACTACGCCATGCTCCAGTGGGCCATGATTGCCGAGGCGCTGACCTTCGCATGGTTTTTCACCCAACTGCTTACCTACTACAACGCCATCAGCGACCACCACGCCCGGCTGTCGCTGGTTTTTGGGAGGGCGGCGCTCTTCATCGGCATCGGCTTCGTGGCGGGCTGGTACCTCGACCCCGCCACCTTTGCCCGCATGACCCACGAGGGCGAAGTGGCCCGCCTCGGCGGCATCATCATCAACCCCAACGAACTTGGAATGTTGGCCGTGCTGGGCACGGTGATGGCCTACGCCGAGCTGCTCGACAAGCGGTCCCTCAAAATCAACCTACTGCTCATTGGGGTGAGCGTGGCCGTGCTGCTGCTCACGCAGTCCCGGTCCTCGCTGATTTCGTTCCTGCTCGTTTCCTTTATTTTTATCGTGAAACTGAAAAACATCCGGGTCATCAGCCTGAGCGTCGTCGGGGCGGCGGTGGCCTTGCCGTTCCTGTTCTATTCCATCATCCTCAAGCAGGGCGACATGGAGGAGGTGATGAGCATGACCGGGCGCCTGCCGTTTTGGCGTGACCTGCTCACCGATGGCTTCACCAAGCGGCCACTGTTCGGCTTCGGCTTCATGTGCGTGGCCGATGGGGAGTACTTCCACAGCATCCACTCGTACTCCGCCAAAATGACCCACAACACCTTTGTGCAGGTGCTGCTGAACCTTGGGCTGGTGGGCTTTTTCCTCTGTTTCATTCAAATGATTGCCACGTTGTTTGCCATCGGCAACAGCCCCGACGAGCGCCACCGGGGCCTCGCTTGGATGATGCTCATCCCGCTGCTCATCAACTCCTTCACCGAGTTCGGCATCTTCGGGGAGTCCAACTACGGCATCCAGTTTTACCAGCTGCTTTTCCTGCTTTTTGTGATAAAAACAGTGCCCGTCACCAGCCTCGAACCCGTGCGGCACTACCGCTCCAAGCCTGCCCTCGCATGAAGCCAGTCCCCTCGACCGACATGGAGCTGCTGGGCAAAATATTCTTCCCCGGCCAGCGTGGCTTTGGCCTGCTTTCGGGCGGGCACCAGCCCACCGCTGCGCACGATTTTTGGTTCGCCTTCGGCAAAAAACGGGAGCTGCCCGGCTTCCAGCGGCGGAGCTTTGGCTACGTGAACAACCCCGATGGCAGCATCCGCTGGCTGTACCCGGTGGGCAGCCGGAGGCCCCATTTCCTGCGGCTCTACAACGGCTCCGGCTGGCGTGGGCGCTTTTTCCAGTTGGCATTTAAAATAGCTTTCGGGCTGGGGCTGGAGCGCTTGGCGAGGTCGGGCACGCTGCATGTTTTTTACAAAAATCAAAGCCCGCTCGGCGGCCCGCTATCGCTTTGCCCTTGGGGAAACATGGCCGTTTTCACAGGCACGGTCGGTGAGAACCGCAAGGCCGTCGTGGCCTTCGACGATGGGGCGGGCGAGCGCTGGTTTTTCAAGCAGCCACTGACCGGGGCCGCCGCCCAACTCGTGCAAAACGAACGGCAGGTGCTTGCTTTCCTGGCGGAGCTGCCCCTCCAAAAAATGGTGGTGCCTTTGGCAAAATCACAGGGCGCTGGCCTGCTGGTCTCGGACGTGAAACCTCGGGGCGCTGCAAATTCATTTGACCTGCAAGCCGCTCATTTTGAGGCAGTTGCGGAGCTTGTTGACCTGAGCTTGGAGCTTTCGCCACTGGCCAGCCTGCCTTTTTGGAGCGAAGCGAACCACTGCCTCGCAGCCTTGCAAGCCCAGCCCATCCTCAACGATTTGCCGCCCAGCACGGTGGGCCGGGTCATTGACCGACTGCTGGCCCTGCGTGACGAGCTTGCCAGCGAGCCACTCGTGCCCACGGCACTGGCCCACGGTGATTTCACGCCCTGGAACATGTACCTCGGCCCCGACAGCCTGCATGTGTACGATTGGGAATTGGCGGAGCGGCTGCCCCTGCTGCACGATGTTTTTCACTTCATTTTCCAATCGGGCGTGATGGTGAAAAAGCAGCCGTTTGCCGAGATTCGGGCGGCCATTTTTGCCCTAAAAAACAAGGAAAAAGTGCAGGAAATGCTGGTAGGGGAGGGGCGTGATTTCGAGCGGCTTTTCCGGTTTTATTTGCTCCGCAATATCAGCTACTACCTGCTGAAATACCTGCGCCAGCAGCCGCTACACGAGCAGGCGCACTGGCAGTTGGCGGCTTGGGACGAGGTGTTGGAGTCGCAGTCCGCTGCGCTCATTGGGCAGCACTGAACGGTTTTTTTTCCACCGCTTTTTTTACCAAAAAAATCCAAAGCGCCACGAGGGCCGGATAGGCCAGCACCACGCCCCGGTTGAAGCCCAGGGCAGTTTCCAGTTCAACATGATGGAAGTGCATGACGGCACGGGTCATGCCGCAGCCGAGGCACTCGATGCCGAGCAGCAGCTTGGAGGGGCAGATGGTGATGCCCGTGTCGTCGAAGAAGCTGCCGGGCAAGGCCCACAGCACGAGCGGGGCGGCCAGCAGCAGCGCTAGCCAGAGCAGTTGGAAGTAGTTGCGGCGCATGTTTCACGAAAATGAAAATGGGCTGGCGACGGCGGTTTTGCCATGGCCAACCCATTTTGGTTGCTTGATTTTAGGCGTTAATTAATTGCCAAGCACGTAGCGGGCAGCCAAAGCGCCATAGCCAGAGCCGAAACCGTCGCTGTAGCTATTCAAGAAATAAGTGGGCACCCAGTCAACGGAGAGGCTCAACGGAATTTCGTCGAATGTATATTCCAAGCCGAGGTAGCCCTGTATTGCAAGCGTAGTGCTGGAGGGTTCGTCTCCTCCAATGAACAAGTCATTGTCGAAGTTCCAGAAGAAAATACCTGCGCCAGCGCCGAAATACCACTGAAGGTTGTCCACATTGGGGAAGTCCCTGTGGACTTGGTAAGCACCGTTTACCGAAAACCAACTGTACCTTGAGTAACTCCTGAACGCACCGTACAACTCAATGGCATTTCCCTCCGAGATGAACTTCTTGTAGGACAGTGCCAATGGCGAGCCTAACCTTGCCCCGATGGCTGAATTGTAGTTTTGACCGTTTGCGTTGAAAGCTGCGAAAAGGCCGAACGCAAGAAACGAAAGGATGGCAAATTGTTTTTTCATTTTAAATTGAAGAATTTAGGTTTTTGAAATGTAGATTTCTACAGTCAAAAGTAGTGACCCACGAAATTGTTCAAAGGTTTGAGCTGCTTATTTTTTGGAAAAAATCTTGTTGAGAATTTTCAGGGTTATCAAGTAGGTCGGTTTCACGCCCTCCTCGCCGAGGCTGCCGGAGGCGAGGGTGTGGCCCGTGAGCAGCGGATTGTCGGAGGCGTAATAAGCGTAGCGGAGGGTCACGTTTTCGCTGATGTTCTTGCGGATTTTGGAGGCCGCTTGGATGGCTTTTTGGTAGTGTGCACCCTCCATTTCCAGCCCCACGGCCCGCCACGAGGAGCGCAGGAAGTACCGCAGGATGTCCTTGTTTTGGAGGCTAGTGCCCAGCACGGTAATCATCGTGCCCTCACTCACCAGCAGCCCGTTCCCTTCAAAATCTTCCTTCGTAAAATCGTTGTCGAAGGGATAATTGTCGGCGGTGCCCTCGAACACATGCGCCGTGGGCACCATGATGTCGCCCTTGCCGCCCTCCAAGATGCCCGCCTTGCCCATGAGGGAGATGGAGGAAACCCTCAGTGGAATGCGGATTTCGGATTGCGGAGCTTCCGATTGCGCCTGCCTATTCGGCAGACAGGGATTTCGGATTGCGGATTGCGGATTGGGGGAAGTGGGTAGGTCAACGTCGTTTGTTTGTTGATGGCTTGAATGGGGTGGTTGCTCGGCCTCCAATCCGAAATCCGAAATCCGCATTCCGAAATCGAATTCGAATGGTTTTAGCAGTTCGTCCATCACCTCGTAGGCTTGTTCGCCGAAGGCGTAGTCCATGACGAGGAGGAGGGGCTTCTCTTGTGCCACTAGGTCGGCGTTCCAGTGGATTTCTGGGGCTAGTCCCTCTGGTTTAACCTGCTGTGTATCAATGATTTGCACGGTGATGTTTGTGCCACTCTGGTCGTTGAGCTGGTACATGCCGTGGCGGGTGGCGTAGTCCTCTACTTGGTGGCGGAGGTCACGGCTGTCGTCGTGGCTGAGTTCACGGGCGAGGGCTTCCATGCCCTTGGCCGTGGGCTTAGTGCGGGTTGCGCCGAAGGCGTAGAGGGAGTTCATCACGCTGTGCGGGTTGGAGCTGATGATGTGGATGGGGCGGTCGAGCCAGCCTTTTTTGTGCAAAAACAGCTTGATATTGTTGGCCCAGGCGCTGCCGAAAGTGTGGTGCCCGATTTTTTCCCGAAGGGCCGAGGAGAAGGTGATTTCCCGGTCGTTTTTCTCCAGCGCCTCCTCGATGGAAAGCTGCCCCATCCAGTACACGATGTGGAAGAGGCTGTTGACCCGGCTGGCAGCCTCGAAGCGCTTGACGGCGGCCAGCGTCTCCTCGAAGGTGCGGCCCAGCAGCCCGCTGAGGTAGGTGCAGGCGACTTCCCGGTTGATGGGTTCGCCTGTTTTTTCGAGTTCGACGACTTGCTCCAAATTGAGCCAGTCCCGCTTTTTTCGGCCACGGGGGTCGAGGGCGTTTCGGCAAACTTTTTCTGCCTCGATGTAGAGGAAGGTGAGGTGCGTGAGGATGTCGTAGATGTCGGAGCGGCCATTGGTCAGCTCCACGAACATCTGCTCCTCGTCAATTCGGTAGCAGTTGCGGCGTCGCTTGGGCGGGATGATGGGCGTGAAACCCGAATGCTCAAAGCCCTCCTTGGTGATGAGCCGGATGTAGCGGCACTCCTCCACGCCCTGCGGCAGCCGCTGGAAAATATAGAGCAGCCCTTCGAGTTCTACCCGCTCGGGGTCGGCGATGGAGCCGTAGATTTCAGGCCGGAGCACCATCAACGCCTCAATCATGCCCTCGCCGCTCACGCCTAGGGGCTTGTAGCCGCCCCGGATGAAGAGGTGCCGCATGGAGATGTAGAGTTGTTGGATGGCGGCCCTCGATTCTTGGGCACGGGTTCTTTCTGCTGTCATATTTGGGATTTACGATTTACGATTTTGGATTTACGAGGTGCAAGGTATTGAGATTGAAGGATTTAGGTGAAAACGGGAAGCCTGAACCAATATCAAACACCTGAATTTTCCTTTTGCAAAGGTCAAAGGTTTGGGCATATTGTCCTAGTTCATTTTGCTCCAATAGGTTTGCCTTTTGGCAAAGGCGATGTGGAAAGTTGTTAGAAATCCCTCATTGACTAGTGCAAAACGCTTGGATGAGCTTATATTTCGCCTATTGTAAAAACAGCATCTTTTCAGTATTTCCTCGTTTTTATTAGTTTTGGCCTTTCATTTTTTGCCGTAGGCAAACAAAAAACAAACTACCGTGAACAGATTCCCCCTCCTGCCGCTGCTTTGCAGCCTTGTACTGCCCTTAGCGGTCGCTTCGCAAACACCCAGTTTCACTGCCAATGATGTCGTGCCTCCCTACGATGGCAAATACCACTTCGGGGCCAACCTCGGCGCCTATTATTTCTGGACTGACCAGCAGCTCGCCGATATTGCCGCAGGCAACCCAAAACTGGGCGTGGAGGGCGCCGGCGTGACTTCCCTGCGGGTCTCCTTGCCGGAGAACTTCGTGGAATTCTGGGGCTACGACATCCGGCTCGATGCGTTCAAGCACTACGATTCTTTGGGCATCACCGACAACGTGGTCTTCGTGGGATACCCTTCCGAGGTGCACCGTGACCCTACCGAGCATTGCCCCGGCGTGCGCTCCGAGATGTTCGCCAACCTCTACGAACCCATCTGGGACAATGGCGAAAACGGTACGCCCGTGAACGAAAACAATTTTTACGCCGCCTACCTCTGGAAACTGGTGCAGGCCTACACGCCCTACACCCGCTACTGGGAAATCTGGAACGAGCCGGATTTCGACTTCGTGGGCAACTCCTCCAAAAAGCCCGGCGAACCCGGCAACTGGTGGGAGTACGACCCGGAGCCTTGCGATTACGCCATCCATGCCCCCGTGCAGCACTATATCCGCACGCTGCGCATCAGTTACGAAGTGATAAAAACCCTCGCCCCGAACGACTTCGTGGCCGTGGGTGGCCTCGGCTACCCCAGCTTCCTCGACCTCATCATGCGCCAAACGGACAACCCCGACGGAGGCCAAGTGACGCCGGAATACCCGCTGAAAGGCGGTGCTTATTTTGATGTGATGAGCTACCACAGCTACCCGCATATTGACAATTCGCTGCGGGCTTGGTCGGACGAAATCATGGGCTTCGTGTATTTCCGCAACTCCGACCGCTGCGTGGACGGGCTGCTGCGCCTCAAAGACCAGTTCGATGTGGTGCTTCGCAATTACGGCTACGACGGCCAGACCTACCCTACAAAGCACTGGATTATCACCGAAAGCAATATCCCCAGGGTGGAGTACGGCGAGTACCTCGGCTCTAACGATGCCCAAGTGAACTACCTCATCAAAAGCGCCGTGGCTTGCCAAATGAACAGCGTGGACCAACTGCACGTCTATCAGCTTGGCGATATTGAAAGCGAGCAGGATGCCCGCAGCGAGTTCCAACTGATGGGCCTGTTCACGGAGCTGGACTCGGTGCCCAAGTACGAGCAGCAGCGGACGCCCGGCGGCGTAGCATACTCCACCGTGTCAGGGCTGCTGCACGACCATATCCACGACGCCCAACGCACCGCCCAACTGCAACTGCCCGACAATATCCGGGGCGGGGCGTTCAAGCACCAGGTAAAGGGCTACACCTACGTGCTTTGGGCCGTCACGGAGCAAGACCGCTCGGAGGAGGCGTCGGCCAGCTACTCGTTCCCGGCCAGTTTCAACCTGAAAACGCTGCACCGCCGTGCTTGGGACTTTGCGGAGCGCTCCATCACCACCGAGGTTGCTGCCGATGAGGTGGCGCTGACCGGCTCGCCCATTTTCCTGCGTGACCGCAAGGACGACCTCGACCCCGAAGAC
>JALOMF010000403.1 GCA_025455635.1 Saprospiraceae bacterium
GCAAGGGCCAGCCATACGGCCACGCCCGGCATTGACCAAGCATTCATTGCAGCACGTCCAACAGTTTTAACCTGTAAGCACAAAAGGATGAGACCGATTTTTCAAACAATTGTTGTACTTGCCGCCTCGCTGCTTTGCAGTGATGATGCCGCTTCGCAAAACCCAACCATCATCACACTCGAAGGCCCTGCAAAGCGGGTACAGCTTCAAACAGAAGCCATGTCGCAGACCTTGCAGGTCTGTGGTCTGGAGCTGGGCAAAAACTATCAAATCTGGGTAGCCCAGGGCCAAGCCTGCCAGCCCAGCTTTTCTTTCGGGAACCAAACCTACCACGCTTCGCAAACCTTCCAAGCGGCAGCCACCTGCTTTGACATAGAAGTGAGCAAAAGCAGCGAATCCCTGCACTGCGCCAAAGCCCCAATTTGGCTATCAATCGGCTGCACCGATTGTGCAAAAAACACGGCAAGCCCGTTCCAAAAAATAGCGGTCACACAGGCACTGTCTCCCGATGCGCTCTTGAACGATATTTTCATTGGTGGCGAATGCTACGATGTGGACAACATCACCGCCATCGGACAGCCGGCAGGCAGGGGCAACTTCACCAACGGCACCTCGTCCATCAACATCGCCAACGGCATCGTGCTCTCAACCGGTGACGTGACCCTTGCTGAAGGCCCCAACAACAGCGACGGCATTTCCTCCAATATCGGCGGCCCAATTTTTGACGCCGACCTTGAGCAGCTTTCCGGCCTCGACGTGTACGATGTGCAGGGCATCGAATTTGATTTCGTACCCACCTCCAACACCGTCAGTTTCCAGTACGTGTTTGCCTCGGAGGAATATTGTGAATACGTGAACCAAGGCGCCAGTGACCATTTCGGCTTCTTCATCAGCGGCCCCGGCATCAACGGCGGCTTCAGCTCCAACGGCCAAAACATCGCAACCGTGCCCACCACCAATCTCCACGTTTCAATTGACAATGTGAGCCATTTGACCAATTCCGCCTACTTTTTTCCCAACCGGGCCAACTGTGGCGGCACGACCAATATGGTGGACATCCAGTACGACGGCTGGACATCAGTGCTGACCGCCAGCGCCAACGTAGTGCCCTGCCAAACCTACCGAATCCGACTCGTTATCGCCGACGTGCTGGATGGCATTTTCGACTCTGCCGTTTTTCTCAGCGCTGGCTCCTTCAGTGCCGGTGGCAATCCTGCTCAAGGCGAACTGAGCGCCAGTGCCGGCCCTACCCTAGTCTTCGAAAACTGCAACGACGGCAGCTTCACCTTCACCAGGGCACCCGGCAGCAACGACACCGAACCGCTGCCCATCAACCTGACCCTCTTGCCCAGTAGCACCGCCGAGTTGGGCCTTGACTTTGACCCGTTCCCCCTCACGGCCACCATTCCGGCTGGCGCAAACAGTGTGAGCATCCCCGTGAACGTGCTGCCCGACAACCTGAACGAAGGCACCGAAACCATCAACGTCAGCGTGGCCAACAATTGCCGCTGCAACAACCTCGTGTTCAGCCTCGAAATCAACGACCCGCCTGCGTTGACCGCCGTTTTGCCCGATATTGAAACTTGCGAGGGCACCAATTTTGCCCTGACCCCCAGCGTTTCTGGCGGCATACCCGGCTCCACTTACGATTACGTTTGGAGCAATGGCCAAATCGGGCAAACCGTCACCATCACGCCCGTTGACAACCAAATCATCAGCGTCACCGTGACCGACCGATGCGGCGGCTCGGCCTTGGCCAGCACGGTGGCCGAAGTCATCGAAGCACCCAGCGCCACCCTGACAGCCGGCGGCGGCAACACTTGCCTCGAAGCTGCCAATGAACCCCACGAACTCATCATCGAATATTCGGGCGAACCTGACTGGCTCCTCAGCTACAGCATTAACGGCATTGCGCAAGCGCCAATATTGGCGACGGCATCACCTTACACTTTGACCGTGAACGCCCCCGGCGATTATGTGCTCACTGGCGTAAACTCAGTGGCTGGCGGCTGCCCCGGTACTGCCGCTGGGGAAGCTACCTTGTACTTGGGCGACCTTCAAAACACCGTCCTGACGACTGCCGCAACTTGCTCCGCAATGGGTTCGATGAGCCTAAGCACCACCGGAGGTACAGCGCCGTACAGTTACGTTTGGAGCAACAGCGCACCCGATTCGCCTTCGGCAAACGGGCTGGCTGCGGGAACCTATCTCGTGACCGTTACCGACCTGAACGGCTGCTCAAGCATCGCCACGGGTATGGTCACAGCCGCTTTGCCGCCAGCTGCCGTTGCGGTTGGCTCGCAAGTGGACTGCTCCGCCGACTCCGATGGCTCGATAAACCTCAGCATCAGCAACGGCAGTGCGCCATTTGATTTTTCATGGTCAAATGGACTGCCCAACGCCCAGCAGCAAACCGGGCTGGGCATTGGCACCTACGCCGTGACCATCACCGATGCGGTAGGATGCACCGCCACGGCCACGGCATCCATCGTGGCTGCGAGCACCTCGCCCATTGCGCAAGCGCAAAGCCTTGGTGAAATTGATTGTGAAAACCAGACGACCACGCTCAGCGCCGCTGGCTCCACCACTGGTGCAAACATCGGCTACGCTTGGAATGGCCCCGGCATCGTCGGGCAAGCTAACTCACTGATTATCAGCGCAGAAGAAGGTGGCGAATACACTGCCGTGGTCACCGACAATTCGTCAGGTTGCAGCGACACAGCATCCGTGATTGTTTTGGCAGACTTGGAGGCACCCACTGCATTTGCCGAAGGCGACACCATCAACTGCGACAATCCCACGGCAATTCTGAGCGGAATTGGCTCCAGTACCGGGCCTGATTTCCAGTACGAATGGACGGGCACGGGCACCATTGCCGGAGGCAACACACTGACGCCAACCGTAACGGAAGCTGGTGTTTTCACACTGACAGTCACGGACGAAAACAATGGCTGCACCGCCACTGCCACTGCTGCCGTGGCGGATGATGTGGCACAACCACAGGCCGTGATTGCGGCTCCAGCGCAGTTGACTTGCACGGTCAGCACGGTGGTTTTGGATGGAAGCGGCTCATCGGCTGGGCCAAATTTCAACTACCAATGGCTGCTGAACGGTAGCCCATTGCCCAACGAAAACAGCCCCAGCCTTGTGGCCAGTAGCGTTGGCGTTTACACGCTTCTGGTTGAAAACACACAGAACGGCTGTGCAGCCAACGTGGAAGTGGAAGTGGAAAATGACACCAGCCTGCCCGTGGTGGCGGCAGCTGCGGATGGCCAGTTGGATTGCAGCCAATCCACTGTGCAATTGACGGCCAGCTTTCAGGGCGACCCCGCTGATTTTGATTTCGCTTGGGCGACGGTTGACGGAAGCTTCGGCAGCGCAACCGATGGGCCAACCACCTTGGTGAATGCTGGCGGGACTTACACCATTATTATTATGGATGTTTCAAGTGGCTGTTCGAGTTCGGCTAATGTGGTCGTCAACGAGAGCAATGACCTGCCCAATGCGAGCATTTTACCTGCTGCCCCGCTTGATTGCAATACGGGACAAGTACAATTGGATGCCAGCGCTTCGGCACAAGGCCCCGGTCTCAGCTTCACCTGGGCGACACCGGATGGCCATTTTTTCACGGGTGAAAATACGCTAGCCCCAACCGTGGACGAAGCGGGCACTTACGTGCTGACCGTTTTTGATGCCAACAACAACTGCGAGAACCAAGCGAGCGTAACCGTGATTTTGGATGAAAATGCCCCGAGCCTCAACTTGCCAGCGGCTGAAATGCTCACTTGCGGAGTCACACAAGTCAGCCTAACGAGCATTGTCGGCAATTTGCCACCCAACGCTGCTCTAAACTATGCTTGGACGAGCGTGGATGGTGAAATCGTGGGGGCAGTTGACGGAGCTAACTTGCTGGTGGCAGCCCCCGGAACTTACAGCTTGGAAATAACGAATACCAGTAATGGCTGCTCCACCACTGCCTTGGTGACGGTGGATGAAAACGTGGAAGTACCGCTGGTAAACATTGCGCCAGCTGACCCCATCACTTGTGAAACGGCAGAGGTGACACTGGACGCCAGCGGGTCGAGTGCTGGGTCAAATTTCAGCTACGAATGGACAAGTCCGACCGGAAGTTTTACGTCCGGCCAGTCGCTGATGAACCCGACCGTGGATGCGGCTGGAACGTATAATTTATTGATAACCAATATCTTAAACGAATGCACCAACACTGGGCAAGTTCTAGTTGAAGCATCAATTGAATTGCCGGATGCCCTCGCAAATGTGGCGGCCATGCTGGATTGCGAAGTGGAAGAAGTGGCATTGAGCGGCCTTGGCAGCAGCATTGGCCCCGATTTCAGCTATGCTTGGATTGGCCCCGGCATCACCGCCGACAGCACGACTTTGGAGCCGTTGGTAAACGCACCGGGAACTTACCAACTGACGGTTCTGAATGGTGCAACCGGCTGCTCCGCAACGGTGAGTGTTACGGTCGGGCAAGACCTGAACCTACCCACAGTAGCAGCAGGAATGGATGCAGAATTTTCGTGCACCTCGGTTAGCTTGACCTTGGACGGAAGCGGCTCCAGCGTCGGGGC